>NZ_JANRHM010000049.1:0-1430 GCF_024733785.1 Barnesiella sp. ET7 | reverse complement strand
GGGATCAACGTAAAAACCTGAGGAGTAAACCGTATAAAATCGTATCTTTGCGAACAATGAATCAGCAACAGATATGGAAAGCAACGGCTATCGTCTCCTTCTTCCCGAAGGGACATTGGATTATTTTATCATCTCGGATGTAAAGGAAAGCAGTACGGAAATAGTAATATATCTGGAAGAGAAAAACGAAGTCCCTGAAGAACATTCAAAAATGAAAGTGGAAAGCAAGGGATTTTATGATCCTGTAGTGGTTCAGGACTTTCCGGTTCGTGGCAAGAAACTTTTCCTGAATATCCGCCGTCGCAGATGGATTGTGAAGGAAGAAGGCCGTTATGTAAGCCGCAACTGGAAGCTGATTGCAGAAGGGAGCCGTATGACGCAAGAATTTGCGTCTTTTTTAAAAGAACTATATTGATACACTTCCGGTAAGCTGCAAGCTTTTGGGATTCCTCTTCGGCGTGGACGGAGATCTTCTGGAGCGTCAGTACCGCAACCACTTGAGCGGTTACAAGAGCTGGGACCAGCTCCCCCATGCCGAAGAATGGATTCTTTTCGAGAAGAATATCGGTCCGTATGTGGGAATTGATGAGGTCAACCTTTCACAGGGAGAACTCTACACAATCCTGATAAACAAGGAGAGAAGAGGAGGATTGGGAAGTATCATTGCCATCATAAAGGGTACCGATGTAAGGATCGTCACATCCGTCCTGCTGAAGCTCTCCAGACGCAGGCGGTTTCAGGTCAGGGAGATAACCCTCGATATGGCTCCGAACATGGAGCAGACGGCACGAATCTGCTTCCCTGCCGCACGCCGTGTCACAGACCGCTTCCATGTCCAGAAACTGGCTTATGAAGCGGTTCAGGAAATGAGAGTGAAGGCACGCTGGGAAGCCCTGGATGAGGAATCCATACAGATAGCACATGCCAAAGCTTGCGGGAAAATCTATCATGCTCCGGTATTCGAGAACGGGGATTCGAGAAAGCAGCTGCTGGCAAGAAGCATCTATCTTCTCTATAAGAAGGAATCTTTATGGACCGAATCACAGCGTGTACGAGCCAAAATCCTCTTCAGAGAATATCCCGAGATAAAGAAGGCCTACTATCTTTCCATGAGACTCGGGCTGATATATCACCAGTGCAAGCATAAGGATACCGCATTGACAAGACTTGCCAGATGGTATGACGAGGTGGACAAATCGGGCTTCCTGGCTTTTGGCAGAGTGGCAAGATCCATACAGACACATTATCTGGAAATCATTAACTTCTTTGAGAGGCGTTCCACAAACGCGGCTTCTGAATCCTTCAATGCCAAAATAAAGAGCTTCCGTTCGCAGTTCAGAGGAGTAAAGGATAAGGCGTTCTTCTTGTTCAGACTAGCTAAAATTTATGCTTAATCTTATGAATCCCTCAGGTTTTTACGTTGATCCAAA
>NZ_JANRHM010000048.1:0-1553 GCF_024733785.1 Barnesiella sp. ET7 | reverse complement strand
AAGTGCAGCAAAGGAGATGGCGGCAAATCTGGGACAGAACCTCGGAACGAGCATATCCATCACCAACCAGTCTGCCGGAGACCAACTGCTGTCCGAAGTAGGTCGCGGTGCCATACAGGGCGTGTCGCAGTATATTTCCAAGAAGATGCGTGAAGAGAAGGTACACCTCAAATCAGGATATACACTGATGCTTTATCAAAACAATCAATAACCTATTAAAACATTAAAGACATGAAAAAGATTTTTGTAATGCTTGCCCTCACGATGGGCGTTGTAAGTGCCAATGCACAGTCGGTTGATTCAACCGCAGTAACTAACACAGTAACCGATAATGTAACCCTCACTACGGACATCTATCCGCAGCAGGAGGATGGCGACATCTATCACGGTCTGACAAAGAAACTGACCTTTGACCGTATGATACCTCCCTACGGCTTGGAGGTGACATACGACAAGACTACCCACATCATCTTCCCTGCGGCAGTACGATATGTGGATCTCGGCTCGCCCAACCTTATCGCAGGCAAGGCCGACGGCTCGGAGAATGTGATTCGTGTGAAGGCTACGGTAAAGAACTTCCGCGATGAGACCAATATGTCGGTGATTACCGAGAGCGGCAGTTTCTACACCTTCAATGTGAAGTACTCGGATGAGCCTCTGCTCCTGAATATCGAGATGAAGGATTTTATTCACGATGGCAGTGAGGTGAACCGTCCGAACAATGCTCTCGACATCTACTTGCAGGAGCTTGGCAGTGAGTCGCCGAAGTTGGTACATCTTATCAGCAAGGCTATCCACAAGGACAACAAACGCCACATCAAGCACATCGGCAGCAAGGCGTTCGGCATCCAGTACCTGTTGCGTGGACTATACACCCACAATGGCTTGCTCTACTTCCATACGCAGGTAAAGAACACATCGAATGTACCTTACGAGGTGGATTTCATAACCTTCAAGATTGTGGATAAGCAGGTGATGAAGCGTACAGCTATTCAGGAGCAGGTCATCTTCCCTCTGCGTGCATACGACTATGCCACAACCGTTGCGGGCAACAAGGATGAGCGTACCGTATTCGTGTTCGACAAGTTTACTATCCCTGCAGACAAGGTACTTGTGGTGGAGATGCACGAGAAGAGCGGTGGCCGACACCAGACATTCACCGTGGAGAGTGAGGACATTGTAAGAGCAAAGGTAATCAATGAACTTAAAGTGAAGTAACCATGAAGAAGTATCTGTTTCTACTTGTTGCAGTCGTATCGCTTGCCCTCTCGTCAGGGCAGGCATACGCCCAGCGTTATCTCCCGAAGATGATGGGTGTGGAACTCAGAGGTGGCTTTGTGAATGGCTCTAAATCTCCGCTCAACTACTACACGGGAATAGCGATGTCGGGATATACCAAGAAGGCTAACCGCTGGGTGGTGGGTGCAGAATATTTGCTCAAGAACTACGACTATCGGGGTACATCCATTCCTCGTGCCCAGTTCACTGCCGAGGGCGGTTACTACCTGAAGTTCCTGTCCGATCCTACAAAGACCTTCTTCCTCTCCATCGGT
>NZ_JANRHM010000047.1:0-1647 GCF_024733785.1 Barnesiella sp. ET7 | reverse complement strand
TCTTTCGCCTTTGATGCTGCCTTCTCCTGTGATGAGGGTGTTTCGTGGCAGTACATACTTTCCGACACGCATATCCTCCAAGAGTCTGAGCCGCACGCTCTGACCGCTCGTGATGGTCTGGTCACCATGCACGCACGCCTTGATGGTGTTCCGTGCTGCCTGCTTCGGTGCTTCGCCTACGGCAGTGTGAAAGCCACCGCCTACGGATTGTGCCATCCGTGCTATCATCACCGAGTCGCTCATAGGCTGAGCCAATGCCGACACTACGGGTGTCGTTACATGACCTACAGGCTGTGCCTTCGCCTTACCGCTTCGTGTGGTGCTCTCCACCTCCTCGGCTGCGCTCTCGGAGGTGGCGGCATTGCCGGGCATATACTTCGCTGCAAGCTCGTATGACTTCTCCAAGAGTGCCACCTGGTCGGCATATGTCGGTTGGCTGTTCTGCTGTTGTGCCATCGACTGCTTCAGCTCCTCAAGCTCCGCTTTCAGAGCCTCCTTTTCGGGATCTTCACGCGGTTGTTCGTAGAAACTGCCGAGCGTGGCGTTGATGTCATTGTAAGCAGATGTGGATGTAGAGAACGAATTGCTCCGACTGCTACTGCCACCTCTATAGGACGAACCACCGCTACCACCTGTGTATCTCGGCTCTTCGGGTATCTCGACCACCTCTTCCTCCTCGTCATCAGTGGTCATTGAGGTAAAGTCCTCAAGGGTACGCATCTTCTGCTCCTGCTTGACACGCATATCCTCCAGTTCATAGGCGGCAATCTTGTCCGCCTCGATGCCTGCACCTCGCGGTTCGGGAAGTTCGGCGTTGAAGCCTACCTTCTGCTGCTCCGCCTGTACCTGCTCTTTTGATGGCTTGAAGATGAAGTACATGGAAACGAGGAATAAAAGTCCCATTCCGCCATACACAAGAATTTTCTTGATTTGCTCCTTTCTTTTCAGAGCATTTGCATCGTTACTCATAGCTCTCTGAATTAAATTGGTTAAAGAACTCTTCCATCTCCCGTATCTTCTCATCCGAGAGGCTGTCGGCAGGAGCTGTCTCCTCCTCGATAATCAGATTGGTGGCAGGCGGCTCACTTCTGACATACTCCTCATACCTGTAATCGGGAGCAGGCATAAAGATGACATAGAGAGCCAATCCCATATATGCCAGCAAGAGGCCGTAGATGATAAGGCGTTTGGTCTTCGATGTCTTGTTGTTCCAAGACTTGTTGATTGAATCCTTGATTCTCTGAATGTACTTTTTCATCGCTGTAAATGTTAATGGTGAATAATCATATTTATCTGTCATAGACTCTCAGGTCCTTGTTCTCCACCACACGGAATGCCTCGAAGATGAATCCGTGAGGATTGTTGTCGCTGCGTGTGGAGTTGAGCAATCGCCCTTTGGTCACAAGGCTACGCTCGGTGATACTCTTCTCGCGGATGATGGATAGCCTTGCGTATGTCACCACCTCGTAGGGATAGTTGTTGAAGTTGCAACTGATGCTATCCACCTCGATACGCTGCGATACATTGCCCGAGATGATACGGTTGTAATATCCCTGCTCTGCAAGGTCGCTGTAGTGCTCATATGCCGAGCGGTCGCTCAGAAACATTGCCCTCTGGATATTACCCTCGATGGCACTCTTATCGGGT
>NZ_JANRHM010000046.1:0-1711 GCF_024733785.1 Barnesiella sp. ET7 | reverse complement strand
CTGGCTCAGGATGAACGCTAGCGACAGGCCTAACACATGCAAGTCGAGGGGCAGCGCGGAGGTAGCAATACTTCTGGCGGCGACCGGCGCACGGGTGAGTAACACGTATGCAATCTGCCTGTAACAGGGGGATAACCCGGAGAAATCCGGCCTAATACCCCATAACGACGAGATCTCGCATGGGGATTCGTCTAAAGAGAGCAATCTTGGTTACAGATGAGCATGCGGTCCATTAGCCAGTTGGCGGGGTAACGGCCCACCAAAGCGACGATGGATAGGGGTTCTGAGAGGAAGGTCCCCCACATTGGAACTGAGACACGGTCCAAACTCCTACGGGAGGCAGCAGTGAGGAATATTGGTCAATGGTCGGCAGACTGAACCAGCCAAGTCGCGTGAAGGAAGACGGCCCTAAGGGTTGTAAACTTCTTTTGTCGGAGAGTAAAGGTCTTCACGAGTGGAGATTTGCAAGTATCCGAAGAAAAAGCATCGGCTAACTCCGTGCCAGCAGCCGCGGTAATACGGAGGATGCGAGCGTTATCCGGATTTATTGGGTTTAAAGGGTGCGTAGGCGGCATGACAAGTCAGCGGTGAAATGCCCGGGCTTAACCCGGGAGCTGCCGTTGAAACTGTCGAGCTAGCGTGCACAAGAGGTAGGCGGAATGCGTGGTGTAGCGGTGAAATGCATAGATATCACGCAGAACCCCGATTGCGAAGGCAGCCTACTAGGGTGCAACGGACGCTGAAGCACGAAAGCGTGGGTATCGAACAGGATTAGATACCCTGGTAGTCCACGCAGTAAACGATGAATACTAACTGTTTGCGATATAATGTAAGTGGTACAGCGAAAGCGTTAAGTATTCCACCTGGGGAGTACGCCGGCAACGGTGAAACTCAAAGGAATTGACGGGGGCCCGCACAAGCGGAGGAACATGTGGTTTAATTCGATGATACGCGAGGAACCTTACCCGGGCTCAAACGCAGGGGGAATATGGGTGAAAGCCCATAGTCGGTAACGGCCGCCTGCGAGGTGCTGCATGGTTGTCGTCAGCTCGTGCCGTGAGGTGTCGGCTTAAGTGCCATAACGAGCGCAACCCCTATTGACAGTTACTAACGGGTCAGGCCGAGGACTCTGTCGAGACTGCCGGCGCAAGCCGCGAGGAAGGTGGGGATGACGTCAAATCAGCACGGCCCTTACGTCCGGGGCGACACACGTGTTACAATGGCAGGTACAGAAGGCAGCCAACCAGCAATGGTGAGCGAATCCCAAAAACCTGTCTCAGTTCGGATTGGAGTCTGCAACTCGACTCCATGAAGCTGGATTCGCTAGTAATCGCGCATCAGCCATGGCGCGGTGAATACGTTCCCGGGCCTTGTACACACCGCCCGTCAAGCCATGGAAGCCGGGAGTACCTGAAGCATGCAACCGCAAGGAGCGTACGAAGGTAATACCGGTAACTGGGGCTAAGTCGTAACAAGGTAGCCGTACCGGAAGGTGCGGCTGGAACACCTCCTTTCTGGAGAAGAGACACCAAAAAGAGGCCGAAGAGAAAGGTTCTCGACTCTTGAACGCACTGCTTCTTTTCATTCATATATAAAAAGGAAACAGAGACACCCGCCAGGGCACGATTTGAGACAGTCCTATAGCTCAGTTGGTTAGAGCGCTACACTGATAATGTAGAGGTCGGCAGTTCAAATCTGCCTGGGACTACAC
>NZ_JANRHM010000045.1:0-1873 GCF_024733785.1 Barnesiella sp. ET7 | reverse complement strand
TAATCGGCTGCCACTTGAAAAAATTGCAGCCGATTTGTTTTTCTTTCGCTGAAGAGTCTTTTTGAGACTTATAACGATTACTGGCATCGGTATGAAGCGGTATTGACCACCTATATGGAAGCATAGAGAGGCTTCCAACCCGCCATTCTCCCTGAAAGGATTGCCGAGTACTTCCTGAGGTTATGCGCAAGCGCAACAAGCCCAAACTCAACTCTCACTTTCCTGTTTGATTTGAGCCGGAAGCGCCTGAAGCCGTGATTGAACTTGATGTCTCCGAAGACGGCCTCAGGTTCGATGGGCCGGTTCCTGCGGTGGTTCATCCCGCGTTCGCTGGTGAGCAGCTCCCTTGCCTGTCTCTTGAACCTGTTGGCCGTGTGGTTGACCTCGATGGCCCTCTTGTCTGACCTGCCTTTGTAGCACATTCCCCTGAGCGGGCATCCCTTGCAGTTGACGGCCCTGTACACGGCCACTTCCGACCTGTAGCCGAGATCCGTAACGGGGTGTCGCGTGCCGCTCCTCTCCAGATGCTGCCCCATCGGACATACATAGTAGTCCTCTCCGGCGTTGTAGTACATGTTCTGGACGAGGAAACTATTGTCGGCATACCCGCGTTTCGTCTCGGCGTGGAACATGTTGTACTTGACATAGGCATCTATCCCGCCGCTCTCCATATACGCATAGTTTGCTTCGTTGCCGTAGCCGGAGTCTGCCACGACCTCATCGCTCTGTGTCCCGTATCTCTCCCTGAAGGAGTCCAGAAACGGTATCAGCGTACCCCAGTCCGTGGGCCTCCAGTAGATGCCGTAGTTGGTTATGAACTGGTTCTCTGTCGCTATCTGCACGTTGTATCCCGGCTTGGTCTGGCCGTTGTTCATCGCGTCCTCCTTCATCCTCATGAAGGTGGCGTCAGGGTCCGTCTTGCTGTAGCTGTGCCTCTCGCCCATGGTCTCCAGTTGACTCTCGTACGACGCCAGCTTCGGAAGGGACTCCTCCTTCACCTTCTCCACGCTCCTGCGCAGCTTCCTGTCGCTGATACCCTGTTCGTCCATTTTCCGGAGTATCCTTTCGGTTCGCTCCGGCAGCTCCTCTATGCAAGGCTCTTCCGCAGAACATTCTCCGGCCTCCGCCGCCAGGACCGACTCCGCCGCCTTCAGCACCGCGTCAACCCGGGCCTCCAGCTTCGCCTTGTTCTTTTCGACGCTGCCCTTCCACACGAAGGTGTACTTGTTTGCCACGGACTCTATCTTCGTGCCGTCTATATACTGGACCTTCAGCGAAACCAGCCCCTCCTCGTTCATCATGACCACGGTCTGGCGGAACAGCTCCTCGAAGCGCCCGTCGCTCAGGCGCTCGCTGCGGAAGCGGTTTATCGTGCGGAAGTCCGGACGGGACATCCCCGAGAGCCACATGTAGTTCACGTTCTCGTGCAGCAGACGCTCCATCCTGCGCCCCGAATAGACGTTACACATGTATGAATACACGATTACCTTCAGGAGCATGCGGGGATGAAAGCTGCTGGTACCCCCTCCCTTGTAGGTGGACTCTATCCCCGAGATGTCAAGCCTGTCTATTATCGCGCTGACTGTCCTTACCGGATGATTTTCAGGAATCAGTTCGCTCAATGACGGAGGAAAAAGAAGACTGTCGTTTTGATTATAAGTTTTATATATTATCATTATCTTTGCACTCATGGTAAATGATTGATTATCTTTTTGTTCCGTACCTTAAATATAATAAATCTTTACCATAAAAACAATGGTTATCTTCTTTATTTTCAAGAGGATAACCGTTAATTTTTTTGCCTTATGGAAATGCCAAAAGATAATGAAAAAGGGTAACCCGTTCTGTCTTTATTGACTTTTGGGTCACCCCC
>NZ_JANRHM010000044.1:0-1888 GCF_024733785.1 Barnesiella sp. ET7 | reverse complement strand
GAGGCCGACCCAAAAGAGATTTTGGGCGGTCTCTTTGTTTTATTATAGAAAAGATGACCACATTACTTTTTACCGGAGCAGGAAGTCTCCGGGAAGGGCTGGTTTACTAATACCTCTGATTTTCGTCTTTCATGTTTTTGGGCTATGCCATTCCCAATGACGGAGAGTTGTCAGACACCCCCAAGAGTCCGTCGCGGACATGCGCCGCATATTTTCTGAGGTTATGGGCGAGGGCGACAAGGCCGAACTCGACATTGACCTTTCCGGCTGACTTGAGACGGAACCTCTTGAAGCCGTGATTGAACTTGATGTCACCGAATACGGCTTCCGGCTCGATCGGACGTCTGCTCCTGTGCATCAGGCCTCTCTCTCCGGTCAGCAGTTCCCGTGCCTTCCTTTTGAATGCGTTCGCAGTGTGGTTCACTTCAATGGTACGCCTGCCGGACTTCCCCTTGTAGCACATTCCACGCAGCGGACAGCCGGCGCAGTTCTTTGCCCGGTATACTGCCACGGATGACCTGTATCCCAGGTCGGAGACAGTGCTCCATGTCCCGGCCCGCTCCAGACGCTGCCCCATCGGGCACACATAGAAGTCTTTCTCCTCATTGTAGTACATGTTCTGTACCAAGAAGGCGTTGTCCCGGTATTTCCGCTTCATCTCCGCATGGAACATGGTGTATTTCACATACGCGTCAATCCCCTCTCCATCCATGTACGCGTAGTTCTGCTCGTTGCCATAGCCCGAGTCCGCGACTATCTCTTCGCTCTGCCGGCCGTATCTTTCCCTGAACGACTTCAGGAACGGTATCATAGTGCCCCAGTCCGTCGGCCTCCGGTAGATTCCGTAGTTCGTGATGAACTGGTTCTCCGTCGCTATCTGGACATTGTATCCCGGCTTGGTCTGACCGTTGCGCATCGCGTCCTCCTTCATACGCATGAACGTCGCGTCCTTGTCCGTCTTGCTGTAGCTGTTCCTTTCCCCCAAGGTCTCCAGATGATGCTTGTAGGATTCTAGCTTCGGAAGGGACTCGTCCTTCACCTTCTCTACGGACTTCCTCAGCTTTCTGTCGCTGATACCCTGCTCGTCCATCCTGCGCAGTATCCTTTCCGTACGCTCGGCCAGATCCGTCACACCGGACTCCTCCGAAGCACATTCCCTGTTCTCTTCGGAGAGGACCGACTCCGCCGTCTTGAGTACGGCATCCACTTTCGCCTCCAGTTTCTCCTTGTTCTTCTCGACACTCCTTTTCCATACGAAAGTGTACCTGTTCGCCACAGACTCTATCTTCGTCCCGTCGATGTACTGCACTTTCAGCGACACGAGCCCCTCTGCATTCAGAAGCAGGACAACCTGCCTGAACAGCCCGTCAAACCGCCCGTCCGCCAGACGCCCGCTCCTGAACCGGTTGATTGTTCTGAAGTCCGGCCGCGACATCCCTGAAAGCCACATGTAGTTCACGTTCTCCTGCAGAAGACGCTCCATACGGCGGCCGGAATAAACATTGCACAGGTAGGAGTAGACTATCACTTTCAGAAGCATGCGGGGATGGAAACTGCTCGTCCCTCCGCCCTTGTAGGTCGATTCTACAGAAGATATGTCCAGCCTGTCTATCACTGCGTTCACGATCCGCACCGGATGGTTCTTTGGGACGAGTTCTCCCAATGTCGGCGGAAAAAGCAGACTTTCGTTCTGATTGTAATCTTTATACACTATCTTTGCGCTCATGGTAAATGCTTGACTTTATTTTTAATTCTCACTTTAAATATAGCAATTATTTACCATAAAAACAACGGTTATTTCTTTGAAAACAAAGAGATAACCGTTAATTTTTTCTCCCCTCCACACTCACTCTCACGCATTCATTCTCTCATTGTGACCATCTGGCGT
>NZ_JANRHM010000043.1:0-1937 GCF_024733785.1 Barnesiella sp. ET7 | reverse complement strand
TTCATATCCTCTTGCGACAATCTTTTCTGCGGTACAAAATTATCCTCTACATCTTCCGGATTGACATCCTCATCAACAGGTAACTCAACCTGCTTCAACTCTATTGAGCGTGTCGGAGTCTTGCGAGCGACTTCAGGGTCTTCATAATAGATGATATTGGACTTTCCCATAACCTCATTCGGGTCATCAAAAACCACAGGCTTAATTTTAGGCTTAGGCTTTTCTTCTACGGGTGACTTCAATGTTTCATCTTGTGAAGTGTCTTCAAATCTCTTGGCAAGTTCCTCTACTATTGCTTGAGCTTCCAAATCAGAATAAGATGAAGGTTGAAATGCTTGCTCTTCAGACTGTACCTTCTGCAACATAGGTCTTTGCATTCTGGCTTTTCGCCTGTCCTTCCTCGCTTTCTCTTCCATCCGTTTCTTTCGATACTTCCACAATCTGATACGGGCAATACGAGCCCAATTGTGTAACATATTCCAGAAGTCATACATTCGCTGACTGAAAATCATATTCCATACTTTGTATAATATATAGGTTGCTGATACTGCCTTAACTGATAAATAAAAAATGGTTGTTGTCATAGTTGTTAAATTTTAGGTGGTGAAAATCGTTCTTTATAAAGTTGAGTTATCTCCTCAATGTTAAGTTCTATATGCTCTGCTATAATGTTACTGAGATAGCTTGCAATGCTGGTCTCTGGAGCAATCACGGGCAAAAAGTTCTTGATTTGCTCGTATAGCTGACGGTTCAGATACACTTGAACACGCCCCGACATCGGTGTATTCATCAAATACTTCTGTCTATAGTTGCTCTCTTCCTTTTTTTTGCGAGGCTTGGGCTTTTCTTGCACCACCTCTTCAACAGGTTCTTCCTCGGTGGTTATGGCTTCATTCAGAATCTCCTGTACAGAAGTTTCATTCTTAGAAACATTATCAGGTTCCCGCCCTGCCATATACCCCCTTATAAGATCCTCATCGACTTTTACGCTCTTCTTTGCCATAGTTATTTCAGTTTAAGTATTTCAAGAAGTTCATTGGCAAGTTCCTGTAATCCGCTTCCTTTGAGTTGCCCCGCAGGAGGAGGCAACAGCGAACATCGGAAATAGGTACGGGACGACATCGATAACTCCTTCTCGTATCGGCAAAGTTCAGGTATACTTGATTTCAGTACTTTTAATCCTGTCTTCTCCATCAACTCCGAATAGTTCTTGAGTACCTCCACATTGCTCCTTCGCTTTACCTTCGTCCAGAACATATAGATGTCCTTAAGCGGAATGCCTTTCTTTTCTGCCAAGAATCTCACCACACTGCTTGCGAAGCTGAAACTGCTATCCATTACAAAGTTGTCGGCAGCAATGGGAGTCAATACATAATCCACATTGAAAATGGTCTGTAAAACTCCGGGGACATCCATAGAACCTGGGAGGTCAATAAAAATGATGTCATACTCTCCAGTTTCAGCAAACTCTCCCGCTGTGGCGCGGGCCTCTTCGGGCCTTACCCTTTTGATAGGATAAATCTTACAACCTCGAAGTCTTTGCTCTTCAAGAAGCGTCATATACCTCTTGTTTTTCTCCACCATCTCCTTGTCTCGTTCGCGGAGATTATAAAGGCTACGCTGGGTAGCATCACAATCCACGATGGCTACACTCTTATCCATCGTATAGTTCAGGAGGCTGGCAAGGGCTACCAACATTGTACTTTTACCAACTCCACCTTTCTGGTTGCTTACTGCAACAAATACTGGCTTTTTCTTCATAACTGCAATTTTTTTAATGGTTAATTACTTATTACATTATTTGTCTATTACTTGGTTTGTTGGTTACTTGGTGATATGGTGACATTGTGCTCACCAACCAATAAGTCAACCTTTGTTTGTTGCAACGCCCCAATAATGCAATAATTATTTGCTTGCTTACTCTCACAATTTCACCA
>NZ_JANRHM010000042.1:0-2186 GCF_024733785.1 Barnesiella sp. ET7 | reverse complement strand
TATTAGCATCATTATCGCATTTTTCAGGCTTAATCCGCTCTATACGACGAATATGTTTTGCCCTATTAGCTATAATTAACGGTACACGCTCGACAACAACAACCGATGTGTCAAGCCCCAACGCACTCGGTTCTCCAATGCCTATCTTTCTAATTAAGGCATAAAGGCTCATCAGCAAATTTTGTCGGCGGTTACGGGAATCTTCAGGATAATATATCCGGTGGATAATAATAAAGCGAAAATCACCCGGTATGCCATTCTTATGCAATGAAGGATAAGAGCTTGTTAGTTCTACTTCACCATCCGCAACAAGGTCATCAACTACTTGTCGTAAATAAAGGCTCACGCGCGGTTCTATACGAAAACCTATACGCATGGTTATACTAAACAATGTCCCTTTTATTAATGTGGAACAATTATATTCAAGTGTGTCTGGTGTATCCACAAATTCAAGGTTAATAAGCCAATAATGATCTGCCCGTTTAGGCTGCTTATTAATTATGGAATACAACAATTTATCGTCCACACAACCTTCTTTGTCTGCATGATTCACATAGACAAGATTAGAAGCATATTTGGATATGCTTTCGTCCGCCTTAATATCAGAAATAATGTTGTAGTATTCACTTAACCGTTTGGAAGACATATGTTTTCGACGAATTTTGTTGGCACTTACCCATACAAACATGATAAAACATAATAATCCACCTATTAACAGCGTAAACCAACCTCCGACCATAAATTTGGACAGGTTTGCAGCAAGGAAAATACCTTCAATAACACAATATCCGCCGACAAACAGTATTGATAGAATGCGTGGAATGTTATGCATATGCAAATAGAATCCCAACAACAATGTTGTCATCAACATTGTAATAGTTATGGCAAGTCCATAAGCGGCTTCCATGTGGGAGGAATCTCGAAACAACAATATAGTAAATATTACTCCAATATACATTACAAGGTTTACCATTGGAATAAATGACTGACCTTTTACGTTGGTAGGGTGCTTAATACGCATACGAGGCCAGAAATTCAAGTTCATAGCTTCACTCAATATGGAAAATGAACCGCTTATTAGAGCTTGGCTCGCAACAATAGCTGCCCCGGTAGCCATTGCTATGGAAAACAACAGTATTTCTTGTGGCATGATTGAATAAAATGGGTTCACTGTACCTTCTGCACTTTCCGGATGATGCAATACCCACGCTCCTTGCCCCAAATAATTTAGAATAAGCATCACCTTTACAAATATCCAACTGACCGTAATATTTCGTCTGCCACAGTGCCCTAAATCAGAGTATAAGGCTTCTGCACCAGTGGTACACAAGAAAACGGCACCCAATATCAGAAACCAGTGGGGGGATTCCACTAATAACCGTATGGCATAGTAAGGATTGAATGCCTTGAATACTTGAGGATAGGAAGTCAGACTGATAGCTCCGGCGATTCCAAGAAGCAGGAACCAAAGTAGCATAAATATGCCAAATGACCGTCCTATATTTTCTGTACCAAAACGCTGAATGAAAAATATAATGGTAATAATGGTCAGTGTAATAGGAATCACAGGCAGATGCGGACTGATACTTTCAAGTCCTTCTATGGCAGTTGTGACCGTAATGGCTGGAGTGATAATACCATCAGCAAGCAAAGTGCTCGCACCGATAATGGCAATGATGTAAATCCACCTTCTTCTGTGGCGGCGTAAAAGGGCATAAAGCGCAAGTATGCCACCCTCCCCGTTATTGTCGGCACGGAGAGCCACCAGCACATATTTCACCGTAGTCTGAAGAGTAAGCGTCCATATGATACAAGACAATGCGCCTAAAACATAATTTTCATCAAGAGCTTCTCCAGTATGAATGATGGCTTTCATAACATAGAGTGGCGATGTTCCAATGTCACCAAAAACAATACCCAATGTGATGAGTAACCCGGCAAATCCAAGTTTATGTTGAATATTGCCTTCTTTTGATAGGTTTGCCATAAAAAGTAGTTTTTTGTTCTACATATATTTGTTTTCCTTTCAAGCGGCGCAAATATAAAATAAAATCTTAACAATAAGATTTCACTTTTCTTTTTTCGTGAAAAATATCATATAAACCTTGACGATGGTCAAGGCTTGTCTAAAAAAAATAGTCTGTTTGAATTACGTATAACTTGTGCTATAACAACAGATTCGCTAC
>NZ_JANRHM010000041.1:0-2379 GCF_024733785.1 Barnesiella sp. ET7 | reverse complement strand
AATATCCTCGACCTCCTGCGTTACCACAACAGCCTCACCGAAGAACTTACGCACGGTCTTGAAGAGGTACTTCAGGTACTCGGCCATGCCCTCCTTGCTGATGGCTTTCCAAGCCTCCTCCAAGAGAATCATCTTGCGGATGCCTTTCAGCCTACGCATCTTGTTGATGAAGGTCTCCATAATGATGATGGTCACTATCGGGAAGAGTACCTTGTTGTCCTTGATGTTATCCAGCTCAAAGACGATAAACCGTTTGTTCAAGAGGTCCAGCTGCTTGTCGGAGTTCAGTAGGAAATCATACTCGCCACCTTTGTAGTAAGGTTCCAGGACATTGAGGAATCCCCATACATCGAAATCCTTCTCGCGTGTACGCTTCTCCTTGAGAATATCCTGATACTCATCACGGATAAACTCATAGAAGGTATTGAACGAGGGCTTGATGCTCTTGTCGGTGCGAATACGCTCCAAGAAGAGGTTCACAGCATTGGAGAGTGCCACCTCCTCGGCTCTCGTCGGTGGCTCATCGTCCCTTTTCCACAGCGTGAGGATAAGTGTCTTGATGGACTCCTTCTTCTCGATGTCGAACACACCGTCCTCGACATAGAAAGGATTGAAGGCTATCGGATCACTCTCCTCGTAGGTGAAGTAGATACCATCCTCACCATGCGTGCGTGCATTGATAAGGTTACACAACCCCTGATAAGAGTTACCCGTATCGACAAGTAGCACATGAGTACCTTGCTCGTAATACTGCCTTACCATATGGTTGGTGAAGAAGGACTTTCCACTGCCCGAAGGACCGAGGATGAACTTGTTGCGGTTGGTGATGATACCACGCTTCATAGGCAAATCCGAAATATCCAGATGGATAGGCTTGCCCGTCAAGCGGTCCACCATACGCATACCGAACGGAGAGAGTGAATCCTGTCCTGTGGTCTCCTCAATGAAGAGGCATAGTGCCTGCTCGATAAAGGTGTAGAAGGACTCCTCGGCAGGGAAATCGCCTGCATTGCCGGGGATAGCAGCCCAGAACAAGGTAGGTGTATCCACCGTATTGTGTCGGGGCTTGGCCTCCATCAAGGCGAGCTGACTGCCTACATCGTTCTTCACACGCTTGAGTTTCTCTCGGTCATCGCTCCACGCGAAGACATTGCAATGGGCACGGATGGCCGTCAGTCCCTGACTGTGTGCCTCGTTCAGGTACTCCTCAATCCACTCGCGATTAATCTGGTTGGAGCGGCTGTATCGTGATAGCGAGTGCATATTGCGTGCTGTCTGCTCGAACTTACGCAGCATCTCCGCAGAGTCATCTATGAAGAGGTACTGGTTCACGATGTGGTTGCAGGTGAGCAACACCCCGATAGGTGCGGCAAACGAGAGGCGGCAATCGCTACGGTCTGTCGAGAGACGCTCGTAACGGCTGTCGGTGGCTACGCCTGTCGGCAGGTCTTCGGGATCGGAGAGCGTATGCAGGCAGAGGTAGTTGTCGCCAATCTTCATCTCGCCAGCTCCGAGGGTGATGTCCTGCAAGCAGGTGGTATCCTCCTGCGAGAGCGAGAAATACTTCTCGATGATGCCCGCAGTTGACTCCGTGCCTGTAATCTCATCGCCCGTAAGACGGGTGAGCGTGATGAATCCGCTGTCGTTGATGATACGCTCGAACTGCTCACAACACTCCAGGAATCGGCTTACCACCTCCTTGTCCTGCATCTCCTTCGGGATGATGAAGCCACGGGTAAGGGCATTGAAGCTGCTGGTCGTGCGGCTATGCTCCTTGGTGGTCTTGGTGAGGAACAGATAACAAGTGTGCTTCAGGTAAGGACGCTCGTTGAAGTGTCGCTCAAAGGAGCGAGAGAGGAAACTGAAGTCTTCCTTCTGCAACTCGGGGGTGTAGCTCTCCTCAATGAAGAAGTCCTGCTTATGCACGATACTGTAGTTCGGCAAGACCTTGACCGCCTTGGCCCATGCCGAGTGTATCGCCTCATACTCCGCCTGTGTAATGGTGAAGAGTTCGGGAAGTTCCACGCGATAGCAGACCGTGATGTCGGCATCCTTGCTGATGATGCAGTCGTGTTCAACCGACAGAATCGGGAACTTGCTTTCGAGGGTAGCTGCTTTCATTACATTTCTCATGACTTTCTGTTTTTGAGGTTAGGAATAATCAATCGCAAGAATCGCTTGCGGTTGATGATGTAGCAGGGATGGTTCTTTGCAGCCTGTATCTTCATCAAGCCCCACTCGCCATACTTGGCATTCAGGTGGAAGGTCGCCCAGACAAGTACCGAAGCGGAGATGACTCCCAGTACGATACATATCCATTGGTTCACGCCTGCCATATACAGCACCATAAAGGCAATGAGTATGGCGAGCAGACCGCCG
>NZ_JANRHM010000040.1:0-2379 GCF_024733785.1 Barnesiella sp. ET7 | reverse complement strand
GATGTCCTCGACCTCCTGCGTTACCACAACTGCTTCGCCGAAGAACTTACGCACGGTCTTGAAGAGGTACTTCAGATACTCGGCCATGCCCTCCTTGCTAATGGCTTTCCAAGCCTCCTCCAAGAGAATCATCTTACGGATGCCCTTCAATCTTCGCATCTTGTTGATGAAGGTCTCCATAATGATGATGGTCACTATCGGGAAGAGTACCTTGTTGTCCTTGATGTTATCCAGCTCGAAGACAATAAACCGCTTGTTCAAGAGGTCCAGCTGCTTGTCGGAGTTAAGGAGGAAATCATACTCGCCACCCTTGTAGTACGGCTCTAGGACATTGAGGAATCCCCACACATCGAAGTCCTTCTCGCGTGTACGCTTCTCTTTAAGTATCTCCTGATACTCATCACGGATAAACTCATAGAAGGTGTTGAACGAGGGCTTGATGCTCTTGTCGGCACGAATACGCTCCAAGAAGAGGTTCACGGCATTGGAGAGTGCCACCTCCTCGGCTCTCGTCGGTGGCTCATCATCCCTTTTCCACAGCGTGAGGATAAGCGTCTTGATGGACTCCTTCTTCTCAATGTCAAACACTCCATCCTCGACATAGAAAGGATTGAAGGCTATCGGATCACTCTCCTCATAGGTGAAGTAGATGCCATCCTCGCCACCTGTACGGGCATTGATAAGGTTACACAACCCCTGATAAGAGTTACCCGTATCGACAAGCAACACATGCGTACCTTGCTCGTAGTACTGTCTTACCATATGGTTGGTGAAGAAGGATTTTCCACTGCCCGAAGGACCGAGGATGAACTTGTTGCGGTTGGTGATGATACCACGCTTCATAGGCAGATCCGAAATATCCAAATGGATAGGCTTGCCCGTCAAGCGGTCCACCATACGCATACCGAACGGAGAGAGTGAATCCTGTCCTGTGGTCTCCTCGATGAAGAGGCATAGTGCCTGCTCGATAAAGGTGTAGAAGGACTCCTCGGCAGGAAAGTCGCCTGCATTGCCGGGGATAGCAGCCCAGAAAAGCGTAGGTGTATCTACCGTATTGTGTCGGGGCTTGGCCTCCATCAAGGCGAGCTGACTGCCTACATCGTTCTTCACACGCTTGAGTTTCTCTCGGTCATCGCTCCACGCGAAGACATTGCAGTGGGCACGGATAGCCGTCAGCCCCTGGCTGTGTGCCTCGTTCAGGTACTCCTCAATCCACTCGCGGTTAATTTGGTTGGAGCGGCTGTAACGCGATAGCGAGTGCATATTGCGTGCTGTCTGCTCGAACTTACGCAGCATCTCCGCAGAGTCATCTATGAAGAGATACTGGTTCACGATGTGGTTGCAAGTGAGCAACACTCCGATTGGTGCGGCAAACGATAGGCGGCAATCGCTACGGTCTGTCGAGAGACGCTCGTAACGGCTGTCGGTGGCCACGCTTGTCGGAAGGTCTTCGGGATCGGAGAGCGTGTGCAGGCAGAGGTAGTTGTCGCCAATCTTCATCTCGCCAGCTCCGAGGGTGATGTCCTGCAAGCAGGTGGTATCCTCCTGCGAGAACGAGAAGTATTTCTCGATGATGCCCGCACTTGACTCCGTGCCTGTAATCTCATCGCCTGTAAGACGGGTGAGCGTGATGAATCCGCTGTCGTTGATGATACGCTCGAACTGCTCGCAACACTCCAGGAATCGGCTTACCGCCTCCTTGTCCTGCATCCCCTTCGGGATGATGAAGCCACGGGTAAGGGTATTGAAACTGCTGGTCGTGCGGCTATGCTCCTTGGTGGTCTTGGTGAGGAACAGGTAACAAGTGTGCTTCAGGTAAGGACGCTCGTTGAAATGTCGCTCGAAGGAACGGCTGAGGAAACTCAAATCTTCCTTCTGAAGTTCCGGTGTGTAGCTCTCCTCAATGAAGAAGTCCTGCTTATGCACGATACTGTAGTTCGGCAAGACCTTGACCGCCTTGGCCCATGCCGAGTGTATCGCCTCATACTCCGCCTGTGTGACGGTGAAGAGTTCGGGAAGCTCCACACGATAGCAGACCGTGATGTCAGCATCCTTGCTGATGATGCAGTCGTGCTCAACCGACAGAATCGGGAACTTGCTTTCGAGGGTAGCTGCTTTCATTACATTTCTCATGACTTTCCGTTTTTGAGGTTAGGAATAATCAATCGCAAGAATCGCTTGCGGTTGATGATGTAGCGGGGATGGTTCTTTGCAGCCTGCATCTTCATCAAACCCCACTCGCCATACTTGGCATTGAGGTGGAAGGTCGCCCAGACAAGTACCGAAGCGGAGATGACTCCCAGTGCGATACATATCCATTGGTTCACGCCTGCCATATACAGCACCATAAAGGCTATGAGTATGGCGAGCAGACCGCCA
>NZ_JANRHM010000004.1:0-205653 GCF_024733785.1 Barnesiella sp. ET7 | reverse complement strand
GTCGAGCGCCACCCCGGCCGCCTCGCGTGCCCGCATGTCGCGAATCACCTGCAACGTCTGTTCGATGTTGCGGTCGTACACGGTGAGCAGGTTGCGGTATTTGTACAGGTCGAGGTAGTAGCCGGTGAGCAGGAAATAGACCTCCTGCCGGTGGGCGGCGAGGTCCCACTCGGCAATCTTCTGTTGGGCCTCGAGAGCCTTGACCTGGTGATGAATGGACCCGCCGGCAAAGATTACCTGCGAGGCTTCGATCGAGAAGCTGTTGCCGAAATGGGGCGAGGCGAAGGTCTGCCCGTTGGAAAAGTCGCGATCCGATACCCACGCATTGCCGTTGTAGGTGGCCGAAGCCGAAAAGTCTACCGTGGGCAGGTAAGCATTCTTGGCCACCGACATATTCTTCTCGGCCCCGGTCACGGCCGATTCGAATATCTTGATGCTCTTGCTTTGCGTGTCGGTCAGGGCGAAGAGTTCGTCCAGGCTCATGACGCGTCCCGTAGTCTGTCCGGATAGGGCAAAAGGGGCAGAGAGCAGGAAACTTGTGAAAATGAAAGTGATGTATTTCATATACAATAATTTGTAATATAAATAATCTACAATAGCAACTATTTGATTAAAACAGTATCCATTTAAAAATTCTGCTCCTCCTGCCTTGCTTAAGGGGGTAGGAGCATGTTTGAATTGTCCGATGTCCGGGGATGGGTCGAATGGTCTGTTTCGCTCGGATAGGCTTGACACTCTTCGATATACCGTCGGCCGTATTATATAGCCTGTCCCGATAGGGAAGGGGTACACCTCAAGATGGAGCGGGGGTTCCCGGGAGGGAGAACCTTTGCCGCATCACAGGCGGTTGGCCCGTTGGGTTATCAGGTCGACCACGCGGAAAAAGGTCGCCACCTCGTCGGCCGGAATACCCTCGAGCAGGTCGTTCGACAGCCGTTTCTCGATAGCCTGATATTGCGTCACCACCTCGGCCCCCTTGTCGGTAATGCTCAGCAGATTTTCGCGACGATCCTCGGGGTTGACCGTTCGTTTGGCTAGCCCTTTCTCCTCCAGCGAGTCGATCATGCGCATCACTACCGATTTGTTTTTACCCGTAGCGATGGCGATATTCTGCAAAATCTGGTCGGTCTGTGCCTCGATCATGTTCAGCAGGATAAACTCCTCGACCGTCAGTTTCACTTCAGCCTCGGCGGCATACCGCTGTTTCATAAGCCTGTGCAGCTTGTTCCGCAGCTTCCCTACGGTTGTTCCCAGCAATTCATTCGTCATGGCATCTCTGTTTTTTTCAGCGCAAAGGTAATACTATATTTTTAATTAGTTGCTATTAGCTACTAATTTTAAACTAAAATAGTTATTGCTCTTGTACGCAACGAATGGAAGGGCGGAACGACAGTCGAACCGTCGGGGCTACCTCTCTCTTCTGAAAAAGGAGTATAATACTGAAACAGACCTCTTTCTATTTGTATTTCAGCTCGATTTCCGTATATTTGTAGAATACGGAGGGTGGCAGAGAGTTCAAGCCTGTTTAACCTTCTGTCATCGCTTGGTCCCATCAGTAAAGACAATAGGAGACGACGATATGTTTCTGTTCGAATTCTTTGGTTATATGGTTATGTTTGCGGTGGTCTTGGCTATTGCAGGCTGTTCGATTGTCGCTTTTGTCGTGTTCGGGCTCTCCGCCATAGCGTTTCTTGTTGGGGGGATAGCCGGTATCATTAGCCGAATTTATCGTTTTTTCAAAAAGATATTTGCGCCAGAAAAGAAGAAGTCGCGCCGCACCTCCAGCCCCGACAATGCTACCACGCCTGCCCTGTAATGGAAGAAGCAGATATATTGCTCGCTCCTTTGAAACTTGTCTTTTCGATTTCGTCGGTCGGATGTAGGGGGATTTTGTGAATCCTCCACCGTTTTTCTACGGCTCCGCAAGAACATCCAATTGATTTGTTTCCATACGAAAAAGGTCGGGATTCATGTTGATTTGGAAAACAAGTCTCCACCATTTTTCTACTGCCTCGCTTTTTCGCTGATCTACGATAACCGTCTGTGGCTGATTTGTTTCTAACAGAGATATAAATTTACCAGTTTTTACCCCTCAGGTTTTTACGTTGATCCGTTTTTACGTTGATCCCCGTTTTGTCTCGTTTTTGTCCCGTTTTGGGATAGAAAAAAACTCAAAAGTCTAATTGATAGGCTTTTGAGTTTTCGTTTCTTGTTGTAGCGATTCCGGGAATCGAACCCGAGTCTCAACCGTGAGAGGGTTGCGTGCTAGGCCACTACACTAAACCGCCAGCTTGCTTTCTTTCGGAAAGGCGATGCAAATATAGGCGGTATTTTTGAACTGACCAAATTTTTGGACGAAAAAAATCAATTATTTTTTCGAATATTTTTCCCGGAGTTTTTTTGCATGGTTAAATAATCTTGTCTAACTCATTGATATTCTTCTTGATTTCATCTTCGGAGAGGCTGTAGTTCCTGAGGTCGCCGGCCAGGTATTGGTCATAGGCGGCCATGTCGATGAGTCCGTGCCCCGAGAGGTTGAAGAGGATGCACCGTTTTTTACCCTCGGCTTTGGCCTGGAGCGCTTCCTTGATGGTTGCGGCGATGGCATGGGCCGACTCGGGGGCCGGAATGATGCCTTCGCTCTGGGCAAAGAGGGTTGCCGCCTTGAAGGTGTCGAGCTGGTCGATGTCGACGGCTTCGAGGTATCCGTCTTTCTTGAGCTGACTGACGATGGTCCCGGCCCCGTGGTAGCGCAGTCCGCCGGCGTGGATATGGGCCGGTGCGAAGTTGTGCCCCAGGGTGTACATGGGGAGCAGCGGGGTGTAGCCGGCCTCGTCGCCGAAGTCGTATTGGAATACGCCTTTGGTCAGCTTGGGACACGAGGCGGGTTCGGCAGCCACGAGGCGGATCTCCTTGCCTTCGCGCAGCTTGTGGCGCAGAAAGGGGTAGGCGATGCCCGAGAAGTTGGACCCTCCGCCAAAACAGGCGACGATGACGTCGGGGTATTCGCCGGCCATCTCCATCTGTTTTTCGGCTTCGAGGCCGATGACGGTCTGGTGCAGCGACACGTGGTTGAGCACACTGCCCAGGGTGTATTTGCAGTTGGGGGTGCTCAGGGCAAGCTCTATCGCCTCGGATATGGCCGTGCCCAGGCTTCCCTGGTAGTTGGGGTGCTCGGTGAGAATCTTGCGTCCGGCTTTGGTCGACATGCTGGGCGATGCGATTACCTGGGCACCGAAGGTCTGCATGATGGAGCGGCGGTAGGGCTTCTGATGGTAGCTCACCTTGACCATATAGACGGCCAGCTCGAGACCGAAGGCTTTGGCGGCGAGCGAGAGGGCGGCCCCCCATTGCCCGGCACCGGTTTCGGTGGTGATGTTGGTCACACCTTGTTGTTTGCAGTAGTAGGCCTGGGGAATGGCCGAGTTGAGTTTATGCGAGCCTACGGGACTTACACTCTCGTTCTTGAAATAGATATGAGCCGGCGTGTCGAGTGCCTTCTCGAGACCCAGAGCTCGCACCAGCGGGGTGGGGCGCCATATCTTGTACATGTCGCGCACGGGCTCGGGTATCTCTATCCAAGCATCGGTGGCGTTCAGCTCTTGTTTACACAACTCTTCGGCAAAGATGGGGTAGAGGTCTTCGACGGCGAGCGGTTGTTTGGTGGCCGGGTTCAGCGGGCTCATGGGCTTGTGTGGCATGTCGGCGACAATGTTGTACCAAGCCTGCGGAATCTCTTTCTCAGAGAGAATAAATTTTTTAGTGGCCATAGGCATGTGATATTTGTAATTAAAAATGTAAATAAAGATGCAATTATTGCATCTGAATGATAGCAAATATAGGGAAAATTTATCATCTGTATGCAAAATAGATAAAAATATATCTATTTGTATTTCGATTTAATTCTTTTTAAAGCAAAAAGAGACGCTGCTCACGCAGCATCTCTTCTTTAGAATTCATCACATTATGCTTATTTTAAAGTGCTAGATAGAGTTACGCTCACGCGCGACTATGCGAATTATTCGTTGTATCTCGACTCGACAACCGACCAGTCTACGATTTCCCACAAGCGGTGCAGGTGTTCGGCTCGTCTGTTGCGGTAGTCGATATAGTAGGCATGTTCCCACACGTCGAATGTCAGCAACGGTGTGTGCCCCTTGGTCAGCGGGGAACCTGCATTGTTCTCTTTGCTGATTATCAGTTTCCCTTGCGGGTCTTTCGATAACCATACCCAGCCCGACCCGAAAAGGGTCACGCCGGCCTGTTCAAACTCTTTCTGGAAATTTTCCAGGCTTCCCCACTGTTGTTCTATGGCTTCGGCCAACTTCCCTTGCGGTGCTCTTCGACCGTTGGGCGAGAAGGAGAAGAAATAGAATATGTGGTTCCACGCTTGTGAGGCGTTGTTGAACAGGGCGCCTTCGGCTTCTCGAATAATTTGCTCGAGCGGCATGTCGGAATAGGGCGTGCCTTCGATCATTTTATTCACGTTGTCGATATAGGTTTGTTCGTGCTTGCCGTAGTGGTATTCGATGGTTTCCTGGCTGATAACCGGGGCCAAATCGCTGGGACCATAGGGCAGTGGCGGTAGTTGAAACATCATAATCATTGTTTATTTTGTTTTCCTATATAACAACTTTGTTGTCAAAAAGGTTTCAAATATACGAATATTTTTTCTTTCCAATTGCTTTTGTGACCGATAATCTTCTTTTGACGACGAAATATCGGCTTTTGGGGCCCGAAATTACTTCTCGGGCTTGGCCGTTGGCTTGGCTATGGCTTCGCGCATGGCAGTGTCGGCTTCGACATTTTTCATGCGGTAGTAGTCCATAATGCCCAGGTTTCCCGAGCGGAAGGCTTCGGCCATGGCCTTGGGCACTTCGGCTTCGGCTTCGATTACTTTGGCGCGGGCCTCTTGAGCCTTGGCCTTCATCTCCTGTTCGAGGGCGATGGCCATGGCGCGGCGTTCCTCGGCCTTGGCCTGGGCGATGTTCTTGTCGGCCTGGGCCTGGTCCATTTGCAGGGTAGCCCCGATGTTTTTGCCTATGTCGATGTCGGCAATGTCGATCGAGAGAATTTCAAAGGCCGTACCCGAGTCGAGGCCCTTTTTCAACACCAGTTTCGAGATGGAGTCGGGGTTCTCGAGCACCTGCTTGTGCGACTCGGACGAACCGATGGACGAGACGATACCCTCGCCTACGCGGGCCAGCACGGTGTCTTCGCCGGCACCACCCACCAGTTGCCGGATGTTGGCACGCACCGTTACGCGGGCCTTGGCTATCAACTGTATACCGTCCTTGGCCACGGCGGTAACCGGCGGGGTGTCGATTACCTTGGGGTTTACCGACATTTGCACAGCCTCGAACACGTCGCGGCCGGCCAGGTCGATGGCCGTTGCCATCTGGAAGCCCAGGTCGATGTTGGCTTTCGAGGCCGATACGAGGGCGTGAACCACGCGTTCTACGTGACCGCCGGCCAGGTAGTGAGCCTCGAGTTCGTCGCGGGTGATGTTTTTGAGGCCGGCTTTGTGGGCTTCGATCATGCCTCGCACGATGACTTGGGGCGGAACCTTACGGATACGCATCAGAAAGAGTTGTATGAGTGAGATTCTCACTCCCGACACTTGTGCCGAAATCCATAGCAGGAAGGGCACGAAATAGAAGAATATGGCGAGTATTACGATAATACCGAACGCCAGTAATAGTCCGATTGCTACCATTATCTGTATTGTTTGTTAGTATTGTTTTTCTCTTATTTTTATATGGGGGATTACTCGGCTTTGCTTACAATCACTACATTGGACTCGATGCGGGTAATGCGTACCGGGGTCTCCTCGTCGATCAGTTCGTTTTCGGCCTGGGCCTCGAGGGTGTGCTTGCCCACCATGATTTTTCCCATGGGGTTCAACCGGCTCAGGGTTACGCCCTTGTCGCCCACCTGTATGTCGGGCGATACCTGCGAGGGGACGACCGAATCGATTTCGGTGTGCAGGGCCACCTTGTCGAAGCTGCGCGATCGCATGAATCCGATCAGGGTCGCAATGGTGGCTATGGCTGCGATGAGCAGGGTGATGACGGCGCCGTTCGACCCGTATATCGTGTAGGCATAGTAGATGCCCCCTCCGTAGAAGACGAGCGAGCAGATGCCGGCGATGGTGATGCCGGGGAGGAAAAAAATCTCCAGCACAGCCAGTGTGAGGGCTATTGCTATCAGCAGGGCGATGGCCAGAATGTCGAACATAGCTGTAAGTATTTAGTCGATTTCGAGGTTAACGTCGTTTTTGCAGGGCGTCGAGCTCGGCTTTGCGAGCCTGGTTTTCATACTCCCCGGGTTGGGGATAGAGCGAGAGCAACTGCGACTCGAGCGACCCGATTTCGGCCGAGAGCCGTTGGCGGGTAGTCCCTTGCGATTGGGTATATTGGGGCCGCAGTTCGGCCACTTTCGATTCCAGTTGAGCAATGTGTTTGCGTGCCTCGTTGGCCTTGATATAGAGATTGCGTGCCTCGGCACTGGTAAACTGGTCGAGCGTGGTGTAGTGTACTCCGTTGCAGATGGCAAAAACGAAGTCGGGACGCTTCACCACTTGCGCCTCCTGAATGTCGTTCAACTGCTGCAACAGGTCGGTATAGTCGGCACCTTCGGGCCACGAGTCGCGGATGGAGCGGATGAGGGCCAGCGATTTGATGTCGGTCTTGATTTCGTCGAGGTCGTAGGTCTGTTTACTCGGGTTGGGGATAAACAGATAGATGGTCACCTTGCCCGGTATCTGCTCCCGGTCCGAGACAAACCAGCCGATGTTGAGCATCTCGTCTACGGCCATCATGTAGTCGTTGTAGATCGAGTTGAAGGGCATGCCCACGTTTTCGGGTTTCAGGTAGGTGTTGTTTTCGAGGTTCAGCCGGGTGATGAAGATGTCGTATCCGCCTATCGAGCCCTCGCCGTTCGAGGCGTAGTAGAGGGTCACCCCGTCGTTCAGGAAGAAGGGGTAGGCCTCGTTGCGGGTTGTGTTGACCCCCTCGGGCAGCGGTGTGATGCGGCTCCAGCGGCCGTCGGTGAGTTTGTTCATCGCGCACAGTTCATACCCTTTGCCCTCGACCGGCATCCCGAAGAATACCTTGTCGCCCCGTTGCGGCATGTAGCCGATGGTGCTGTCGGGGATAGCGACGTCCAGTGTCTCGGCTGTACCTATTCGCCCCGATTCGGGGGTCATCTTGAAATGCTCGAAAAACGAGTCGGCATCGACGATGAGGCTATCGATAACCTGCACCTGCTCTACATGGTTGAGCATCAGCTTGGCCTTGCGGGCCCGGGCAATCGCTTCGGTCACCGAGTCGGGTACCTGCTTCTTGTTCTTCTCCAGTGCATCGATATAGTCTTGATAGCTGGCTGCGGCATCGTCGAAACGATATTGGGCCATATATACGTCGCCCAGAAAGTGGGGCGACTCCAGCACTTTGCGTTTGACGCCCACCTTCAGGTACTTTTCGGCTTCGGCATATTTCTTTTCGTGGAAGAGACACACCCCGTACCAGTGATTCAGCGACCCGTCGTTGGGGCGGCGTTTCAGTTGGGCTTTGAATACGGGGGCCGCTTCGGCATACTTCCCGGCCTTGTACAGTTCGCGGGCCTGGTCGAGGGTCAGGGCCTCGGCCGGAGCCATAGTGACAAGGGCGAAAATTGCCGCCAGCGAATATGGAAAGATAGATTTGAATAGCTTCATGTGCAAAAAAATTGTACTTCTGGATAGCCGGCTCGGGCAGCAGACTCGTTGTTGCTTCTTCCCCTTTCGGTTTAGCCCTGGTTGAGCTGCATCCTATATTCTACAAATATAGTGAAAGGCGAAAGCAGAACAAGGGAAACGCAAGGTTTCACAATTGGACTCTGCTGAGCCGTATCCTATATTCTACAAATATAGTGAAAGGCGAAAGCAGAACAAGGGAAACGCAGGGTTTCACGATTGGCCTCTGCTGAGCCGTATCCTATATTCTACAAATATACAATTATTTTTGGTTCTTGAGGGCCGGCTCGAGAATTTTTTTCAGAAAATGTTCCAAATCGTCGGGCGACTCGAACGAATCGCAGGGCAAAATAAAGAATACATATTTCGACAGGTAGAAGACCAGGTCGCTCGACGAGCGCTGCACGTCGATTACCCGGCTCCAGGCAATAGTCTCGGTGCGGTCATCTTCGAACCGGCAAGTGATACCCCGCTCGTCCAGCTCCACCTGTTTCGTCAGAATCGAGGCCCGGCAGTCGGGGTGCAGGGCATAGGCGAACCACAAGTAGTAGAGAATCAAGGGGAAAACAAGAAATACCACCATGAGCCCCACGTAGATAAAGAGCGGGTTGTGAACCGACAGCATCACGAGCAACACCACAATCAGCGCCAGCCAGGCCCAGTTGCGGTAGAGCCAGGTGCGCAGCAGTCGCCCGAAGTAGTGCATGGGCGATACCTTGCAGGGTTGGGTAACGATAGTCTTCTCTGCCATAGTCGTGCTGTCTGGTTTACAAAGATGGCGCATTTTTGCCATTCGACCGGGAGATTAACTTTTTTTATCAAATAAGCAGTGGATTGTATCGCCTCTGAATTTGTCCCGTTGAGACCGGGTGGGGCGATTCTCGACCGGCGTTCTGGCCGGATGGTCGGGCATAGCGCCGGGTTCACGATGAGGGATAGAGCAGGGTGTGCCGTGTGAATGCGCTGCGCGATGAGCTTCTTGTCACGATTCGCTTTGTTTCTCATTTTTAATGCGTATCTTTGCCCCCGATTTTTGAAAAAGGAGAAAAAGATATGCAGGGTTTATATTCGATAGGGTTACTTATCATATCCAACATTTTTATGACGCTGGCCTGGTGTATGGCCACCTGAAGTTGCAAGAGATGAAGGTCATCAGCAACTGGCCGCTCTACGGGGTCATTCTGCTCAGTTGGGGTATTGCCCTGCTGGAGTATTGCTGTCAGGTTCCGGCCAACCGGTTGGGATTCCGCGAGAACGGCGGTCCCTTCAGCCTCATGCAGTTGAAGGTGATACAAGAGGTGATTACGCTCATTATCTTCACCATCTTCTCGGTGGTCTTCTTCAAGGGCGAGTCGCTGCACTGGAACCACATAGCCGCTTTCGGTTGCCTGGTTCTGGCCGTCTACTTCGTATTTATGAAATGATTTTGCTCCCTGCGCACCCGGCCGGGTCGCAGGGATTTTTGTATCCTGTCGGGTAGAGTTCGACAGCGATTACCCCCGACCGTTGCAAGTCGTAGACCTGTGGCTGCCGGGGGTAATGGTATAGGGGGCGATTGGTCGGGCCGGGTGGCGTGCAGTCGTTTGGCCGCTACCTACGCATCACCCGCCTGAAATCGCGCACAATCTGCTCGCCCATCTTTACGATGGTACTGTCGACCTTGTGTATCTCGACGGGGGTAACGGCATCCTTGTACTTGGCTTTGCCCATGCCGAACTTCATCTTGTCGAGGTTGCCCGAGATATTCAATCCCAGTTTGAAGGGGATGGGCGACTTGAGTATGGATATGTGGTAGTTGAAGTTCATGTCCAGGTCTTGCGTGCCGCCCACGGCAGCCCGGTAGCGGTCCATCTCGATGACGAAGGGGTAGACGGTCACGTTGCCGTCGGCCACGCTGATGTTGACCGAGATGCTGTCGATGAGGTTGCGCTCCTTGTTCTTGAAGAGGAATTTCTTCGAAATCTCGGCAAAGGTCTCGCCGTCGAGCAGCACGAGGCTGTCGCCCTCGACATGGATGGCCGACCGCAGGGTGGGTATCTTGAGGTTGAGGCAGGAGTCGAGAGCCGACTCGGCCGACACGTTGAACTCGACGGTACCCTGGAACGACCGCAGCATGGGCACGATGGTGTCGAGCGAGGGAATGAAGTCGACCAACTTGCCGATGTTGATGTTGTGCAGCTTGAAGTCGAAACCGGCATAGCCCGACTGGGGCTCGCGGGCCTGGTAGATGAGGGTGGTGTTCATGGTGGCACCCAATCCCTCCATGCCGAGCTCCTTGAGGTGGATGGCCTGGTTGCGCACATCGACGGCTCCGTGTACGTTGGTAAAGAGCATTTTGCCGTAGCACACCCGCTTCAGGTTGGTTTGCAGTTCAAAGTCGATGTTCTTGGGGATGACAAAGAGTTTGAGCGGGGTCGAGGTGGTGTCGGTTTCGGTCTCGATCTGTGTCGTGTCCTGCGGGAACGAGATAGCCCGGATCAGCTGGTTGCAGTTCAGATTTCTCGAGGTGAGGCTCAGATTGGCCTTCAGCATCTTGTTGCGGCGCATGGCGGCATAGAGGTTGTGGATAGAGCCCGATGCCGTGAGGTCCGACCGTCCTATGCGCATGGTGGCGTTGTGCAGGGTGATGGTGCGGTTGCCCACCGATACGGCCGTCTTCTGTACCCGTATGGGAAGCGACGACATGGGGGTGCGCACAAACAGACGGTTGAATCCCACCGTGCCCTGCGGTATCCATATCGAGTCTTTTACCTGTTTGGCTTTCAGACGGATGCCGGCTTTGTCCATGCCCAGCCGGTTGTCGCCCAGGCGGCAGAACAGGGTGTCGGCCTCGAGTGTGAGCTGTACCTGGGGTTGGGTAGGTTTGTTCTCGGCCGGTTGCAGATGAACGGTCGCATTCGTTTTGCCGCAGAAGAGGAGCAGCGAGTCACTCATCGAAGCCTTCAGTTTGTTGGCATTTACCTGGCATCGTACCGTGGCGATGCGGGTGGTATCTTGCGGGTTGGTCGTTTTGATGGAGGCCGACAGCTGTTCGACGGTCGAGTTGAGTTGCGGCGAGTGCAGCACGATGTTCTTGATTTGGGCCTGTGCTCCCAGTACGTCGTTGCCGAAGAAGCGGAGCGAGGCGTCGCTCGTGAATTCGAAATCTTTGTTCTTGTCGCGAAGGGCCAGGCGGGTCATGTTCAGTTTGCCCAATGCCTTGATGCGCCCCAGGTCTTTCTTCTTGATCGACGACAGGCGACAGCGCAGGCGCAGGTCGGCATCGACGTTCCCCTCGATCGATACCCCCTCTTGCAGGGGGAAGGTCTGAGCCAGGGCCGTCAGGTCGATGGTCGACTGGGTATTGAGCGTGATGTCGGGGTCGCCCAGCAGGTCGGTCACTTTGGCATCGGCCAGGATGTCGGTGTGGGCCCCTTTGAAGTGGAATATCTTCAGGTCGAGGTAGGAGGGTTTCTGCTTCGAGAGATCGACCTGTCCGAAGAAGTCGGCCTTAAACTCGTCGATACCGTAGGGCAAGCGGGCATATTTGGCCGAGGCTTTGTCTATCAATACCTTGAGGGTAATCATGGGCATTCGGTCTTTGCCGTACAGTCCCTTCACGATACCGTTGAGGGTCACGTCGCCTTGTGCCGAGACCTCCTCCTTCTTGACCACGCTCTCGGGAATCATGTGCAAGACCCGCTCCAGCGAGGGGGCATGCAGGCCATACTGCAGGTCTACGTCCAGCGCTTTGGCCACGGTGTCGCGGCGTACCGACCCCTTCAGGTCGAGTTCCACGCCGTTGACATCGAGCAGGGCGTCGTGCAAGGCGATGGTGCGCTGGGCCCGGTTGAACTCGATTTCGGTCTTCAGCCGCGAGGCTATGCGGTGAGCCAGCAGTTCACCATCCTGCCAGAAGAGGATGTTCTTGTTGTCGAAGTCGAGCGCCAGCATCGAGTGGCCCCGCTTCAGGTGGGCGCTCAGTTTGAGGTTGGCATCCCACAGGTTGGCAAAGACCCGGGTCTCGCGGTCGTCGTAGGTGACGGTGGCATGGCGCACGACGATACGCCGTATGTCTATCTCGCTGGCAATCGGTCCGGTCGAGGTGGTATCGGTCTCGGCCACCGTGTCGGAGGCCACAATATCCCAGTTGGCCACGCCATCCTTCCCTTTGTAGGCATAGAGGTTGATGCTGTCGAGGCGCAGCCGGTTGAGGCTGATTTTCTTGGCCCGCAGATAGTCGGCCACATCGACCACGACTATCGCCCGTTTGAAGGTGAGCAGCGAGTCGGTGCGTTGCCACAACGAGTCGCGTATCGATTTCGACACCAGCGAGCCGTCGGTGAGTTTCACCCCGAATCGCGGGAAGGTCGAGAAGAAGGTCAGCTCCACGCTCTTCATGTCGAGTTTGGCGTTCAGGTTCTGGTTGGCGACCTTCAGCACGACGGGAGTCAGCTTTTCGGGCGTGAATACGAAATTGATGGCCACGGCGATGACGGCTGTCACCAGTACCACAATCGACACCAGCGTGATGCCGGTAATCTTGAGTATTTTTTTTGTTCGATGTCTCATATCGGTTTTGTCTTTACTGCCTGTTATACGATAAGAAAAGGAGAGAGCCGGGATAAACAGAACACACGACTTTCCTTTTCTTCGGACTTCGTCGAGCTTCTCTTGTCTTCTACAAAGATAGCAAAAGTCGAAAGTAGAAAAACAAGCTCGCTTGATTTTTTATGCTGAGACGCACCCTATATTCTACAAATATAGAGAAAGGTGAATGCGGAGGCAAATGAAACCCAAGGTTTTCAAATCTGACTCTGCCCAAACGACACTTGTCTTATTCAAAGATACACAAAATCTCAAATAGGTTTACCTCTTTTGCTCTCTCCTTTTACTATATTTGTTCCACGAATACAGGAGTCGGCTCGGCATAGCCAAACTCGGGAACGTGGTTCCCGGTTGTCTCTACGCTCGCCTTTGCCTGTATTTGTATAAAAATCGAAGAAAGAGAAAGGAGAATATACACCATGTTAGCCTATACCTATGTCGAGCGCGGCAAGTTCGAGCTGCGCGAAAAACCGTTGCCTCAACTTATCGACCCGCGCGATGCTCTTGTGCGGGTAACCCTTGGCAGTATCTGTACCAGCGACCTGCACATCAAGCACGGCAGTGTGCCGTGGGCCGTGCCGGGAATCACCGTGGGGCACGAGATGGTTGGTGTTGTCGAGCAGGTGGGCCCGGCTGTTACTACGGTTGCTCCCGGCGACCGGGTGGTGGTGAATGTCGAGACCTTTTGCGGCGAGTGTTTCTTCTGCCAACATGGCTATGTGAACAACTGCACCGACCCGCAGGGCGGCTGGGCACTGGGCTGTCGCATCGACGGCGGCCAGGCCGAATATGTGCGGGTGCCCTATGCCGATTGCGGCCTCACGTCCATCCCGGCCGGGGTGAGCGACGAGCAGGCCCTCTTCGTGGGCGATATTCTGGCTACCGGTTTCTGGGCCACGCGCATCTCCGAGGTTTCGCCCGACGATACGGTGCTCATTATCGGGGCCGGTCCTACGGGCATCTGTACCCTGTTGTGTACCTTGCTGAAGCATCCGTGCCGGGTAATCGTGTGTGAGAAGTCTCCCGAGCGTCAGCGCTTCGTGCGCGAGCATTACCCGCAGGTGCTGGTGACTGCACCCGACGGGTGTGTCGACTTTGTGCGGGCACACAGCGACCACGGTGGTGCCGATGTGGTGCTCGAGGTTGCCGGTGGCGACGACACCTTCCGCCTGGCGTGGGAGAGTGCGCGCCCCAATGCGATAGTCACTGTCGTGGCCCTCTACGACAAGCCCCAGGTGTTGCCGCTGCCCGACATGTATGGCAAGAATCTGACCTTCAAGACCGGCGGGGTAGATGGTTGCGATTGTGCCGAGATATTGCGCCTGATTGCCGAGGGGCAGATCGATACCACGCCGCTGATTACCCACCGCTTCCCGCTGAACCGCATCGACGAAGCCTACCGCCTGTTCGAGAGCAAAGCCGACGGAGTAATCAAGGTAGCTATCGAGAGTCGCCGGTAGGAGGTAGGGGGTACCGGTTTCGGGGAAAACCTCCATATAGGTATAATATAATAATGTGTAGAGCGTATGGGCATACGCTTTTGGGGGAGTCGTTTCTCTTCTGCAGCGGCGAATGCAAGAGCCGGTTCAAGTGCTTGTAGCGGGGTTGAAAAGATTGTTCGCCGAAGCTCTGTCTGGACCTGAAGGGTTGACTCTGAGTCTATTGTCATGCACGGAGAATCAAAAGCCTCTTGGAAAAATGTGACCGTAGAGCAAAAAAACGAAAGCAGAATATTATCTTTTTTTGAGTTTCGTTGTAAAATTAGTAGACTTAATAGCTTATTTTTGTAATAATGTTATATCTTTGCATGGATTTCTATAAAAATGGCGGCAAGATGCAGTGGTATAATGATGACATCGAGCAGGAGAGACGTAATGAAAAAAGTGCATACCAGTTTCATAGAAAGAGAGTCGCGGCATTAGCGGGTCGTGATGGGCAGGTGTGTGCATCGGTGTATAGTGTAGCAGTAGGTATTCTTGTTTCCTGTTGAAGGTTTGGTTATTTTTCGTGCATTCGTCGAGGGGGAGTTTGGTTGTAAAAGCGAAATTCTTCCAAGGTGTGCAAGGTGCGAGAGACTTAATGAATATAGACATTTATAGAAAAGACAATTGCTTATTGTAGATTGTGGTAGTGTGTAGAGAGCATATCCTTATAAATATGAAAAGAGGAGATTCTAAATTTGCAAAATAGTGAATATAATTTCAATATACATGAAAGTGAATCGCTTTTATGAATATTGAGATATTCAATATTTTTAATTTTTATAACTTGCGAATACAATATAACTTAATAACAGTTGATATGAGAAAACTAATACTTGTAGTGTTTACATTTATTCTCCTTGCGGGGGTAAATGTCGGTAAAGCGCAGACCGCGTTGCCGTATTCGATTAATTTTGGCGATAGCCAGGAAGGCTGGACGGCGGTCGATAACAGTACCACGCCGGGTACCACCTGGGGATATAATGCCCGGTGGGCCTATATTGGAGGTAACTATTATGGCAGTGTCATGATGATGACGGATTATGCGTCGGAGTGTAACGACTATTATGTGTCGCCCGGGTTTACGCTCGAAGCTGGTAAGGTATACACGATTGAGAGCAATGCCTGTATGCTAAATTCTGGTATGAACGGCTGCATCCTTTCTATCGGTTATGCGAGCTCGGCCAGCGATATGAGCACGTTCGTAAAATTGAACGATATTACCCTCGATGATACTTCGCAGTATCCCGCAGCCCAAAAAACTCCGTTCGAGGCACCTTCGAGCGGAACTTTCTATTTTGCATTTCACAACACGAGTCCGGCGTTCAGCAACCCATGTTTCCTTTTTGAGTTCAAATTGTATGAGGGCGATGATGCGGGCGAGACTCCCGAAGAGGTTGTCGTAGAAGTGCCTTACAGCATCGACTTTTTAAATAATTCTGAAAATTGGACATCGGCCGACAACAACGATGACGGCCAGACTTGGACTCCATGGAGCGGCTTCGGCGTTATGCTCGGTATGGGATCGCACGATGACGATTTTTTCTCGCCGCAGGTAACTCTCGAGGGTGGTGTAACTTATAAGATTACAACCAATATTGCGATAGACGGTGCTCCCAAGGATTACGATGTCGTTACCCTTACACAAGGTACCGATAAGGCTCAAATGCAGCCCATCAAACAGCTTGACTTTGACCAAATAGGAGAAAACATAGAGGAAATTATCTTTACCCCGACATCGAGTGGCAACTACTATTTCTCGTTCCATAACACATCGACTACGGGTGGAAATACTCTGATGATACAATCGTTTGCCATAGATAAATATGTAGAGGTAATGCCCGAGGAGAACGAAATTTATTCGACCCGGTTTGACGAGAGCGAGCCTCTTAATGGCTGGACTGTCATCGATAGCAACACCGATAATGTGAAATGGGCCATGGAAGAAGGTTATGCCGGTCCTGCATATAATGGCAACATGGCCATAGGCGAAGCCAACGACTGGCTCATCACGCCGGCCTTGAATATGGTTGCCGGCAACGACTACGTGATTCGTTACACCCTCTCGCAAGCCGGTGCATTCGATGCCGACGAGGTTGTTATCAAATGGGGTACTACTCCTACGGCCGCAGGCATGACCAACAGCCTCACGACCGAAAGCATCAATTTGGGCAGCGGGTCGGTAGACAAAGTGATTCGTTTGACTTGCAGCCAGTCGGGCAATGTGTATATAGGTTTCAACCTGACGACGGCCAATCCCAACGGTATCATTTCGTTGGATAAGATTTCGGTATCGCAAACCTCGAAAGCCAAGCCCCAACCGGTAGACGGTTTGAGAGTTTCTTCCAATCATAAAGAGCAAACGGTAACCTTGAACTGGACCAACCCCGCGTTCGATGTCACCGAAGCTCCTATTATCGAAACTCTCGACATCACGATTTATGAAAACGGTGTTAAGGTGGCTACCTTGGAAGACCGCGCTGTCGGTGAAAAAGATACCTACACCTATTCTCCTGCCAAATTCGGCGGTATGGCTCTGTATCGTGTCGTAGCTTCGATTAACGACATAGAATCGTTGCCTGTCGAAGCAAGCATCAACCTCGACGATATCAATGGCGAGGCAATTCTGTTGCAGGATATACCTTTGGATACGGCCGACGATTTTGCAAAATGGGTTATCGAAAATAAGGACGGCGGTGGCACGTGGAACTATTCGGCCTCGGCTATCACCATACCTACGACCAGCTCGGGCGACCACAACGACTGGGCCATTACCCCGGGTGTACAACTCGAACCGGGCAAGCGTTATGTCGTTAAATTCGATGTAGCTACAAGTGAAGCGTTTGCAGGCAACCTCCAAGTATGGTTGGGCGATGCTCAAACCGCTGATAACATGGATACCGAGCTTCTGTCGCTCAACAACATTTACTACAACGGGTTCGTAAGCACGAGCACGCCGCAGTTCAGTGTAGAGACCGCCGGTACCTATTATATAGGTTTCCAAGCCGGTAATATAGAAAACGGTATGCGTGTGAGAGATGTAAACGTATGCTACATTCAAGAGTATCAAGAGGCACCGGTGATGGAGCTTCCCTATTTCGAGAATTTCGACAAAAATACCGAAATACCCACCGGTTGGAGAGTAGAACGCAGCAGCGATGAGCTTGGTTTCTATGTGCGCAATGTCTCTCAGGCTGCTACGATTTATATGAACGCCTATTCGCGGCCCAATGCCTTGATGGTTAAGGGCAATGCTCCCGAGGCACGGGAAGAGGTGGCCTATACGCCCAAGTTCTCGTTCGAACCGGGTAATGTCTACACGGTTAGCTTCCAGTTCAATATGTTCCAGTTGAGCGGGAAAGCCAATAATTCTATTGCCATTTACAAAGCTACGGATCAAAATCAAGAGAGCATCGTGGGCGAGCCCGTCCTCGAGGTGAATAGTCAGACCGGCATGACCAGTTGGGAAGAAAAGAGCTTCGACCTTACCGTCGATGAGGCTGCCGAGTATTGCTTCGTAATCAAAGTCACGAGCGATGGTGCCAGCGATGTCGATATTAAGATTGACGATTTTGCCGTAGACCAAATCGTTGAGATTGAACCTGTGAAGCCGGCAGCTGTCATGAATGCAAGGGCTATGGTTATCAGCTCCAATCAAAGCATAATCTTCAGCTGGAATCACCCCCTTGTCGATGTCGACGGCGAAACGATACAAAAGGGTTCTGTCATAAAGACTCAAATTTATGACGGCACCGAACTCATTGCCGAGCCTACGGTGGTTATGCCCGACGCAAGTACGGTCGATGCCGAAACGGGTATCCCCATGTCGTTTACCTATACTTATGCCGACTTTGATAAATTCACAGGCCAAAAGATTTATAAATTTGTGCCTTGCATCGATACCGAGGCCGGCCCTGCCACGACTGCCGTGGTTTCGCTCAGCAGCTTCACCTTCGGCTACCTGAAAGAACAAATCCAAATCTTCGACTTTGCCGAGGGCGATAACGGCTGGACCGCTGTCGACAATGACAACGACAGCAAGACTTGGGCTGCCGAGGGTGGCCAGATGGTAACCACCGGCAAAGACGAGTGGCTCATCTCGCCCGAACTTACTTTGAAGCCGGGCAAATCGTACTATGTATTGTGCGAGTTTATGACCGATGTCGACCAATATGCCGATGTTACTTTCACCCGCGGTAACGGTTCGAGTGTGAAAGATCAGACCGAGGTAATTTACAGCTTCGACAATGTCATATTGAGCAACTATGCCTTGATGGAAGTCGGTGGTACTTTCCTCCCCGAGGACGAAAGCAACTATTTCGGTATCCATGTCGAGAGCGAAAACGGTTCGAAGGTTCAGGTGAAGAGCTTCAAGGTATACCGCCTGATGACCAAGGACGAGCCGGTAGAACTCCCCTATGAAGAGGATTTCGAAAACCGCACGGATGTCGACGATACGAATTTCACCAACAAGTGGGGTTGCCGCACCTCGAGCTCTGCTCTCTTCCGGGTAACTACCATGCCCGAAAATACCGTGGCTGCTCACTCGGGCGAATATGCTGTTGTCGCCAACGAGTACACTTTGGGTGCAAGAGACGAGCTTCTGTATACGCCTTATTTCTCGCTCGAAGCGGGTAAGACCTACGAAATCTCCTACTACCTCTATATGCCGGGTAACGGTGAGAACATTACGATAGGTGGCCTTTATGAAGCCTATACACAAGATGAAAGCGGCATTGAATTGCCGTTGCTGCAAGCCATGACCGAGCCTGCCAAGGAGTGGACCAAGTATCTTGTAAAATATACTCCCAAGTATGATATGGACTACTGCTTCTATTTCAAGTTCCTTGCTACGGCAGCCAACTCGGGTATTATTGCCATCGACGACTTCAAGATCGAGAAGGTATCGGGTGGCTCGGGTATTGCCGAGGTAGAAGACAACGGTGGTATCTACTATGCTCAATCGACTGCCATGCTGTATGTTCCCGAAAATGTAGAAAGTGTTTCGGTATTCAACATGCAAGGCCAGTTGGTAATGAATGCCGACAATGCCGACGGCATGATTGCCTTGAACGGTCTCAATCGCGGTGCCTATATCGTGAAAGCTGTAACCGGCGAAGGCAATACTCTCACGCTGAAAGTGATTAAGAAATAAAACCCATCAACAATGGCACTGCTCCTGTCAAGGGGCAGTGCCTTATTTACTAATATAACTATGAAGAAAAACTTATTTAAAGGTTTCCTGTGGTCGGCCGCATTGCTTTTGGGTAGTGTGAATATGGCTGTCGCTCAGGAGTATAATCAGCGAATCGCCATGGAGGGTGTCGAGATGTATGGTATAGTGACCTTCTCGGCAATCAATCAAATCGACGAGATGACTCCGGGTATGTACAAGTTCGGGTATGACCAACAGTTCAAACCCGACGATAACGGAGTCTTGTTCAGTCGGTATATTGCAGGTGGCGGTGTATATCACGAAGGTAAAATCTATTGCAACGTATACAACGACGAGGCCAACCTGTCTACCCAAAAACCGGTGTGGACCATTCTCGATGCCGAAACCTACGAGGTGCTCGACGAAAAGGTGTTGCCCGACAACTGCGCGTGCACCACTACCTCGCTGGCCTACGATATAACCAACGACAAAATCTATGGTATTGTTGTCGATTTTACCGATTCTCATTTGGTCGAAATCGATCCCGCGACCGGCGATATGACCCGGGTAGGCGACAACTTTGATCGCAATCTGCGCTTTAAGACTCTGGTCTCGACAAACAACGGTATGCTTTACAGTATCGTAATCGATTCGGGCGTATCGAGCCTCTATAAAATCAGGAAGACCGATGGCCTGGCCGTGAAGGTAAGAGACATTACCGCCAAGAACCTGCTCGGCCCGGATGACTATCTGTTTAATAGCGGAACCGAACAGGCCATGTTCCTCAACCGCTCTACGGGCAAGGCCTATTGGATACTCGAAAGCAACAGCTACAAGCTGGACAGCGAGTATTCGCCCATCTTCGAGGTGAACCTCACGAATGCCGAGGCTACCATGGTCTCTTATTTGAGTCGTTGCTATCAAGTGAGCGGCGCTTGGTTCAAAGAACCCAACAACGGAGCACCGGGCATTATCTCTGATTTTGAATATGTAACCCCCGAAGAGGGGTCGGCAAGCGGCTCTATTCAATTCCGGTTGCCCGAGAACGATTATAGAGGCAACCCCTTCACCGACTCCAACTTGAAGATAAAGGTTGTCGAGGGCGACAAGGTGCTTGTCGACGCTACGGCTCAAGCCGGCACATTATTCAAGAGCGAGGAGCTTGCCTTGCTGAACGACAATCACACCGTATCGATTACCTTGTCGAACGAAAAGGGATCAGGGCCCACTATCCAACGGACATTCTATGCCGGTTATGACCTGCCTGCTGCTCCTACCAACGTAAAACTCTCTTATGAGGGCCTCACGACCACGCTCACCTGGGAAGCTCCTACCACAGGCATGAACGGTGCTATTATCGACAAAGACAACATTCGTTACAGAGTAATTAAACAAACCGGTTACTACCAGGGTACCAATAGCGTGGTAGCCGAGAATCTTAAAGAGTGCACCTTTACCGAGACGCACCCCGCCGACATGAATTATTACAGATATTTCGTAGTCTCGACCTATGAGGGCGAAGACGGTGGCTATTCATTCTCCGAAGAGCTTGTGCTCGGCTTGCCTCTCAATCCTCCTTATGGCGGACTGTTCTCCGAACCGAACGATATGTTTGGCTACTATACGCTGATCGATTCGAACGGTGACGGCTACTGCTGGAATTTCGATAAGAGCATCGGCGCTGCCTTGTATATCTATAACGAAACGCAGGCTGCCGATGACTGGCTGATTGCTCCTCCCATCAATTATAAGAAGGGCGTAAACTATACCTTGCTGTTCAAAGCCTATTCGTCGATGGCCGAATATCCCGAGTCGATGGAGATAACATTCGGCAAAGGCCGCACTCCCGAAGAGCAGACCAAGTTGCTGCTCGATATTCCCGAGGTACCCAGTGTCGGCGAAGATAATCCGGTAACCGAATATAAAATACCTATCACGGTCGACGAAGATGGCGTTTACTACTATGCGTTCCACGTGACCTCCGAGAAATTCCATGAGTATCTCCGCGTATTCGATATTCGTCTCGATGCACCGTCGGGTATCGAAACCGTGAAGGGCGAAGACAGCAAGCTCGTGATTACAACAGGAAAGAACAGCGTGAGAGTGGACAATCCCGATGGGCGGGCCGTTGCAATTTACAGCGCCGGCGGTATGCTTGTCGACTCGTTTACCGAGACGGTTTATGAGCGTTCGCTTTATCCCGGTATCTATATAGTTAAGAGCAATGACTCGGTTCAAAAGATTATTGTTCGGTAAGTCTTAATTGCAAATCAACATGAAGAAACTATTTATAGCGACGCTGCTCGCTATAATGTCACTGTCGGTATGGGGGCAATCCAAATTGTCCCCATACACGCGACATTATGTCGAGCGTATCAAACAGGAAAAAGTAGCCGATAGCCGGCAGTCGGGCAAAACTCCGCTCCAGAAGAAACTCAATACGCGGGGCCAACTGGTCATCCCGGCCTTCATTCACTTGAACGAAGGGTATACCCCCGACATCCTCACCCCTTGCGGTGTAGAGGTTCGCTCGGTCATCGGTCAGATACTCACGGCCGATATTCCCTTCGAGGCCCTGGACCAGGTAGCCGCTCTCGAGGGAGTGAAATATGTCGAGATGGGAACGCCCGTCAAGCCGAGACTCAACGAGGCCCGCAAGGATGCCCTCGTCGACGACGTACAAACCGGCGTATCGCTTCCCCAGGAATACCGGGGCAGTGGGGTAGTAGTCGGTGTGGTCGACAACGGTTTCGACTATACGCACCCCGATTTCTATACCCGCGATAAGAGCAAGTTGCGCATCAAGCGGGTGTGGGATCAGAACGCCTCGGGCACGGCCCCCGAAGGTTTCGACTACGGTTGTGAATACACCACTGCCGAGGCCATTCTCGCCAAGGGGTACGATACCGACCAGACCACCCACGGCACCCACGTGCTGGGTATCGCTGCCGGTGCCGACAATACCGACAACAAAGGTCTCTACGGTGTAGCTACCGATGCCGACATCGTATTGGTTTCGTACAACAGCAAGGATATGTACACGGGCGACAACACGGCCATCATCGACGGTGTGAAATACATCTTCGACTATGCCCAGTCGGTAGGCAAACCCTGCGTGGTGAACCTGAGCCTGGGTTCCTACTGGGGACCGCGCGACGGCTCCTCTACCTTCGACCGCCTGGCCGACGAGCTGCAAGGCCCGGGCCGTCTGCTGGTAGGTTCCAGCGGCAACAGCGGCGGTACGAAATACCACGTGAGCAAGACCTTCGAAGGCAATGAGCCCGACACGCTGGCCACATTCTTCGACTTCAACTATATCGACGGGCAGTATGGTACCGTCGAGGTGTGGTGCGACCCCGGCATGGACGTCTCCTTTGTGCCCATCGTTTACAACATCAAGGAAAACAAGGTAGAGCGTACATACGAACCCTCCCGATTCAACTCCACCGTGTGTGAAAATACCATATACACCTTTGATACCAATGTCGACGGCGTGTGGGGCAGTCTGGGCGTCGAGGGTGAAATCAATCCCGTCAACGGGAAAACCCACCTCATTCTCGCTCCCGACTTTTACTCCATCACCGAGGGCTACGACCGCGGCTTCTACATCATCTCGTCCAATCCCGGCACGATACACCTGTGGACCGACGAGTTCACCACTTCGCTCAGCAGCTACGACCGTCCCGGATTCCTCGACGGCAACGACCAGTTGTCCATGGACGAGCTGGGCGGCACCGGCAAACGCATCATCTCGGTAGGGGCTTATGTCTCTCGCGACCACTGCACGCAATACGGCATACCCTCCTATTCGGGCGAGACGTTAGACGCCTTGGCCTCCTTCTCGAGCAAGGGTCCCACGGCCGACGGTCGTGTGAAACCCGACATTGCCGCCCCCGGTACCTACATCATCTCGTCGCTCTCGAGCTACTACTCGGGCAGCAAGCTCAAGTACAGCACCGTTACATGGAACGACAAGAAATATGAGTTCGGCTATATGCAGGGTACCTCGATGGCCTCGCCCTTTGTGACAGGTGTAATGGCTACCTGGTTGCAGGCCTTCCCCGAAATGACTCCCGAGATAGCCCGTGAGATTTTGCAGAAAACCTCCCGTCAGGACGATTTTACCGGCACAATCGATGGTGGGTCCAATCTTTGGGGCTATGGTAAAATCGATGCTTATGCAGGTATCAAAGAGTGTATCCGTTACGAAAGCGGCATTGAGCCGAGTCTGGCCGACAACCGCTCGCATCTGGTAGTCAACGATGGCAACTGTGTGCGGGTGCTCTTCGGTTATGACGACAGTCAGGTAGCCTTGCAACTGTATAACCTGCAAGGCGCCTGTGTCGCTACCCGTGCCATTGGCAAGGTTGCTGCCGGCGAAGAGCTGACACTCTCCCTCGACGGAGCCGCTGCCGGTGTATACCTGCTGCAACTCTCGGGCGACAACACACAAACAATGGTCAAAAAAATAATTATTCAATAAATAAGAAAAACAGACAATGGTAAAGCATTTTTTACTGGCCACGGCAGTGGCTGCCGCAGCTTCGGTTTGCGCACAAGAAACAACGACAGTCCCCTCGATGAGTGAAATGACAGGCGATTTCATCGTTTTAAATTCACAATCCTATAATGGCGTGAAAAGCCTCGCGTCGATGAAGCCGTTCACCATCGAGCCGGCTGACAACGACTCGATTACACTCAGCGGATTTTATATGAGAAACTGCCTCGATTTCAAAGCCGAGTATAGCGAGACGACCGGCAAGATAAGTATCCCCGCCGGGACCCCTGTGTTCGATTACTTTGGATCCTATTTGATTTATCTCTATCCCTGGAATACCGAGGACGAAGAGGTAATCATGCGCCCCATCGAATACAAATATATCGGCAACAACGTTTGGGAGTGTAATTCCGATTTGATGCTCGTGGCCATACAAGGAGAAGAAATGCAAATGTCCGTTTTCTCCAGCGGCTCGCGCATTGCTCGTTGCAATGGGACTACCAACAATACCTCATATGTAGGAACAGCCGATGAACAGGACGAGTATATCGAATCACGTCCTTCCTACGTCACCATCTCGGGCAATAACATCGATATTTACAACATTTTGCAGGCCGACCAGTATGGCTATGGCGTGCACCTGAGCGGAACCATCGATCGCACAGCCGGTAAAGTGTGGTTTGGCTATACTCTCACCGGGCAGGCCAATGATGGGAATTACCGTATCCTCACTGGCTGCGAGTATGACGAAGATACCAATATGCCCACCAAAGTAGCCTATTCCGGAACCAATAACTATGGCAAGGTGCGTGCCTCGATCGACCTCGAAAAAGGCGAAATCGCCATCGACCCCATGGCTATTTGGGTAGCCAAATATAGCGAGAGCGGCATCATGGTCGATGAGAATCAGTTCTACGAGTTTGTCAAAACGGTAAACGTGACTTACGACGTCTCCAAGACCGACATCTCGGCTATCGAGGCTCCCTCCATGACTAATGTCGAAAAAGAGGTTTCGCACATCGACTACTATGCCATCGATGGTCGCAAACTTGCCGAGCCGCAAGAAGGTAGCCTGGTCATCAAGGTAACCGTCTACACCGACGGTACCCGCAAGGCCGACAAGATTGTCTACCTCAATCGCTGATTCGCTGTCGCAACCTCATAGCAAGGGGGTATCCGGCTGGCCGGGTGCCCCCTTGGTCTGTCTTTGAGGGTGGGGTACGATAATTGGATTTTCTGACTTGTCATTTATCCCGACTTAAGGATAAGAGATAAGATTACTTTTTGAAGGATGAAAGAGTTTCATCCCTTAGACTTTAGCAGAGGGATGGAGAGCCGGCGGCTACCGGGTGGCGTAGCGGTCGATGAGCTGCACGACCAGCGGCACGTAGTAGCGCAGCACCTCGTCGGGGGTAGGGGTGTGGGCCCCGGGGAAGTGGAAGGCGTGGGTGTAGTGCTCGAGGAAGAGGGGTTCGTAGTGGGCCAGTGTGTCGCTCGTGCCGAAGAGGCCCCAGATGCGGTCGCGATTGGCGGGGGAGTCGTAGTCCCACTGGTGCAGTTGCAGCCGGGCAAACTCGTCGATGAGGGGCTGGTCGATGACGAAGTGCTGGCGGCCGTCGGCACGCGGGGCCTTGTATTCGTGGGGCCCGAGACGCGGGGTGAGGAAGCGGGTCATCTCGAAGTGGGGGTTACCCAGCAGCGCGGGCAGTCCCAGGCGCGAGGCGGCTATCTGGGCCAGGAATGCGCCGTTGCTGTTGCCCACAATTGCGGCGGGATGGTGCTGCAGGCATAGCTGGTGGACGAGGTCAAGCGCTTCGCCGGGGTGCAGCGGCAGGTCGGGCGCAACTACCCGGGCTTGCCCCGCGAGACCTTGGGTCAAGGCTTGGGCAGGCGCACAGGCTCCTGCGGCAAAGAAACCGTGGAGGAAGAGAACGAGAGGCATTGCCGTTTCCATAGGGCAGAGGGGCGTGTGGCGGGTTCAGCAGCCGCTGCCGTCGAGGTTGCAGGCCGAACCGTCGGCTACGGGGCGGGCGTGCAGGCCGGCCTCTTCGGCCACGAGGGTGACGGTGCCGTCGTCGAGTACGAAACAGGGTATGCCCACCGCTCCCGCGCGTTTGGCGCCGTCGAATGCCGGGTGGGTGTCGCGCAGCCGCAGAAAGGCTTTGAGGTCTCTCACGTGCCGCCCGATGTCGATCACTTCGTAGCGGCTGTTGCCTTTGACCTGCTCCTCGACATAGGTGCAGTCGGGGCAGGTGCTCATGCCATATATCTTGATCATAACGGTTATTCCGATAGGTTTCGTGGGACAAATGTACAAAAAGTCGGGAGCCGAATGGACGCCTTGCCCGACTTTTTTTCTGTGGCGGCACCTCTTCTTCGTGGGGGAAAAGGGGTAAAAAAAAGTTCGGCCCGGGAGTTGCGGGGCATCCCGAGCCGAGGGACCGCCCGTGTACCGTGGGAGGGGGAAAACGATACGCGGGAGGGAAGTAGTTGGGGGCGATAGTAGTTCCTATTTGGGCAGGCCGACTTCGTCCAGCCAATCGGTGAGCATGGCGTGACAGTCTGAGGTCTGCGACGAGCGAATCCAGAGGCTGGGCGACAGGAACCGGCCGTCGGGAATCAGGCGCCGGGCGTCGGCCTCGACTCCGCTGATTCCGCTGCTGGCGCTCGACACAATCAGCCCTATCTGTTTGCCGGCCATCCGGGAACCGTAGTTGAACAGGAAGGTCTGCAGCGGGGCCGCCATGTTGCTCCACCAGAGGGGAGCCCCCACGACAATGGTGTTGTAGCTGCTGAAATCGACCTCGACGGGGTCGATGGCCGGGTAGGAGGCGGCATCGTCGGGGTTCTCGCGGATGGCGGCAATCAGGGCGCTGCCTATGGCATAGTTGTTGGCCGCATAGTCGATGCCCTTTTGGGCCGGTTCAACCCGCACCACGTCGGCATTGACGAGCTTTTGCAGCTCGGTCACAATCGTGTGGGTGTGGTTGGTGTAGCTGTAATAGACAATGAGGGTATGCCCCAGGACGGAGTTGGTGTCGCCGGGGTTGTCGGTCGAGTCGGAGGGGACGACGTCGGGGTCGTCGGAACCAGAGCCGCTGCCCGTATTCTCGGGTTGTTCACCGTTCGAGGCCGGTTCGTCGCCCTTGCAGGCCAGGGCGCCCCAGGCCAAAGTCATTGCCAGAAAAAGATAAACGAGTTTCTTCATACGTCGGTACAATTTTAGGTTACATCATTGGGTGGGGCGACCGGTCGTCGGTCTCTCACCCTCGAGGGCAAAGATAGTGCCTGTATGAGAAATCCGGTTTGTTCAGCAGTTCAAATTGTTTTGTTCATCGGCTCAATCGGGGCCTATTTCCTGATTTTGGAGACTTGGTATACCTTCTTGCCCTTGACCTCGTTGTGTTGCTTGCTGATGTCTTTGCACGAGATGGCGTTGCCCTCTTCCAGAACATCCAGAATTTCGCTGAGCGATTCGTTCTCGAAGGTGGCATGGTAGGGGTAGCTGTTGATTTCGGGGTCCTGGATCATGAATTTTACGTTATACTTCTGTTCCAGTTTGTTGAATACCTCTTTGAGGGTGACATCCCGGAAGATGGTGATGCCGTCGATCCAGGCGTAGTTGTTATAGACATTACCCGGGCGGAGGGAGTAGGAGTTGTCGGCCTTGTTGTAGTTCAGTATTTCGCCGGGGCTCATGGCAATGAGCTTTTGGGTGATGTGGTCGGTTATGTTTACCCGGCCTTTGTCGAGCGAGACATAGAGGCTGCTCTCGTTGGGATAGGCGTTGACGTTGAATCGAGTGCCGGTGGCCGTGACACTGATGTGGTTGGTGTTGACGATGAAGGGGTGTTGCGGGTCGGCATTGACCTCGAAGAAGGCTTCGCCCTGAATGAGCTCGACCTGCCGGACGTTGCTGTCGAACTGAACGGGATATTTGAAGGAGGTCCCTGAGTTGAGCCAGACGGTAGAGCCGTCGGGCAGCTCGACCGAAGAGGTAATTCCGTAGGGGACCGAGATGGTCTGCATGGCTGTCGGGCGGCCGGCAGAGGACCGATGTGCGTTCTGGTTGTATAGATAGAGGGTGGCGATGAGCAGGGGAATGAAGAGTATGGCGGCCGCCCGGTACATGAAGTTTGTAAAGGCAGCGATTCGGCTCGAGCGTTGCTCTTTGCCGATTTTTTCGAAGAATCGGCTTTCGGCTTTGCGCGTGTCGATTTGAGCCGGATTGAAAGCCGGATGGGTTGCATCCCAAATGTTCTTTAACCGGCGGAACTCGGTCTTGTTTTCTTCACACTCGTTCAGCCATGCCGTAAAGGCCTTTACATCGGCCGGGTCGGCGTTTCCCGAGAGGATTCTGGTTATTATATCTTCGTTTTTCATTTTACCTTCTGCTTTTAGTTGACACTGAAATACCTAAACCTATCGTGAAAATCGTATGTGCGATTTTGAAAAGTCGTCGTTTGAGATTCATCGATTATGTACCATTTGTTTAAGTATGACGATTGAGTAGGGTTCATCCACAATTATCAAATGAGAATAAATAATAAGAAAGGAAAAAAATCATTTAACAACACTTTGAGGTGTTTTATGGATTTGGCGATTCGGACTTCGACGGTCCGTACCGAAACCTGTAACTCCTCGGCTATCTGTTGATATTTCATTTCGTGTATTCTACTCATCTTGAATGTGGTTTTTTCTTCTTCGGGCAGCATCTCTATCGCCTCTTGCAGTTTGGCATTAAGTTCGGAAAACAGGATGTATTCTTCGGTATCGTTGATTTCCAGGGTATTTTGTCTGGTGACAAAATCGGTATGCTCGTTTACTATCTTGTAGTGCTTTATTTCGTCGAAGCAACTGTTCCGGACCGCTCGCAGGAGGTAGGATTTGAGCGATTTGATTTGGATACTCTCCCGGTTGTCCCAGATGTAAAGGAATATATTCTGAACGATGTCTTCGCAGACTTCCTGGTTTTGTATGATTGTTCCACCGTATAGAACAAGGTCGTTGTAATACTTTGAAAATAAATAAGAGTATGCGTCGTGTTCCCCTTTTTTGAGCGCGACGATCAACTCGAATTCGTTATCGTATTGTATTATCCTCTTCATATATCGTTTGTGGATACCGCCTTTTTTTGATTGTTGCAAATATAAAGCGGAGAGATTTATTTATCAATATTTATATTTTAATTGTTTGATAAAAATTATATTCTTTTGAATAATAGCTGTTTAAATGTGGTTCCGAAAAAACGCATTGGCTCGGAACAAAAAACGATGTTATTTTTGAAGCCTCGTTGTTGTGGTTGCCGGGCCGTTAATCGTCCTATTTATACATTGCAATGGAAAAACCTTTTATGTCTAATAAAAATATAGTTATGTGTATGAAGAAAATAGTTTGAATTTTGAATCTAATACTTGGAACCAAGTCTGTTTGAGTTTTTGAGGAAAGAGTAAAATGTTTTTAGTGTAAATAGTGTTTAACTCTATGTCTTAATCTATATGAATAAAAAATATTTAATATCATGTTTGCTTAGTGCTTTTTTGACGATACCCCTATTCGGCCAGAATGCAAAGCTGACTCTGAATCTGAAGAATGTGAAGGTAGAGAATGTTTTGCAGCGGGTGGAGAGCCAAACCGATTATCGATTTTCCTACAATGAAAATCTGGTCGATATCAATAGAAAGGTATCCATATCGGTCAACAATGAGAACATAAACGAGGTACTGAAAAAGATATTTGAAGGTACGAATGTTCAATACTCGATTACGGGAAACCAGATTGTTTTGAAGGCTGTTCCCAAAACGGAAAATAAAAAGGTAGAGGTAAAAGGTCGGGTGCTGGACGAGAATGGCGAGTCTATGCCGGGCGCGACGGTTGCCGTCGAAGGTTCTTCCATCGGTACATCGACCGATGTCGATGGCTACTTTTCGATTTCGGTGCCGGCAGGTTCTTCTTTGAAGGTTGCTTCGATAGGTTTCAAGACACAATATTTTGCGATAAACAAGCCGACCAACCTGAAGGTCGTGATGCAGGAAGACAGACAGCTGCTCGATGAGGTTGTAGTGGTGGGCTATGGTACCCAGAAGAAGGTAAACCTGACCGGCGCCGTAGCTACCGCATCGAAGGACCTGCTGGAGAACAGACCTATCGGTAATATCGCCCAGGGATTGCAGGGCCTTGTCCCCAACCTGAACATTACGTTTAACAGCGGTCAGCCGAATGAGGAGGCGAAGATTAACATCCGCGGTAATACGTCGTTGAACGGAGGTGAAGCCTTGATACTGGTCGATGGGGTCGAAATATCCGACCTGTCGTTGATCAATCCTCAAGATGTGGAAAGCATTTCGATATTGAAGGATGCTTCGTCGGCGGCAATATATGGAGCTCGAGCCGCTTTTGGTGTGATGTTGATAACGACCAAGAAGGGGAGTGCCAAGCAGAAAGCCAGAATATCGTATTCGAACAACTTCTCCTGGAGCACGCCGGCTCGGCTGCCCGAGATGCCTCGAGCCGATGTCTGGGCCGAAATGTGGAACAAGGCCTACGACTATGACAACCCCGGTACGTACTATTTCAACGAGAAGTTTATGGATGCCCTTAGAGCCCATATAGCCGACCCGGCCAACAATCCGCCGATATTGGTCGATACCGAGGGTATTCAGAATGCCATCTACACCCCCGACAATCCCGGTTGGGCCTATGTAGGGAATACCGATTGGCTCGATGCCTTCTATAAAAAGGCGGCTTTTATGCAACAGCACAATGTAAGCATCTCGGGCGGGACCGAGAGAAATAGGTATTATGCCTCGGTCGGCTACAAGGACCAGTCGGGTATATTCCGTTTCGGCAACGACAAGTACAAGCGGTTCAACCTGTCGTTCAATTTCGATACCAAGGTCTTCAAGTGGTTAGACCTGGGAGTCTCTACCCGCATGAACTATATCGAAAGCGACGAGCCCTACATGGACAATCAGGGGTCGGACCAGGTGACCTGGTTTTACGAGGTGTACCGCATGTTCCCCACGTTGTCGATCTATCTGCCGAACGGCGATTTTGCCGGTTTGTATCTGAATAGCGGTAACTACAACGTGGCCGGGCGCATGGCTTTGGCCGGCAGGAATGTCGAGGATACCTGGGACCAGTGGTATACGGGGCGCTTCGACATACACCCGTTGAAGGGACTCTCTATCAAGGGAGACTATTCGTGGAACCGATATTCGATTGGAAATAAGATACATCGCAAAGAGATGACGCAGACTTTCCCCGAAGGCCGGACTCCCTATTTGGTAGAGACCCCCAACTATGTGACAAACAGCAATTCGAACAATATATACAGTGCGTTCAACGTGTGGGCCGAGTACAAGAAGGTCTTTGACGATGCACACGATTTCAACATTATGGTGGGTTATAACCAGGAGGAGAAGACCTATTCGTCCACGTCGTATACAATGACCGACCTCTATCTGAACGATCTGCCGGTGTCCGATCTGGCCATCAACTACAAGACCAATAGCGAGGTAATCGATATATGGAGAATACAAGGTATGTTTTTCAGACTGAACTACAATTACAAGTCGAGATACTTGCTGGAGTTGAACGGCCGTTACGACGGTTCGTCGAAGTATGCCAAGGATGACCGATGGGCCTTCTTCCCCTCGGCATCGGTGGGATGGAGACTTTCGGAGGAACCCTTCTTCAAGCCGTTGACGAAGGTCGTAGATAACTTGAAATTCAGATTTTCAATCGGTTCGCTGGGCAACCAGGTGACCGACAGCAACCACTCCTACATGTCTATACTGACGGGGGTGTCGATGGACAATTACATGATGAACGGTTCGATAATCAATGCCTTGAATATTCCCTCGCTGCCGAGCCTCGTCTCCTGGGAAAAGGTGGAGTCGAAGAACCTGGGTTTGGATTTTACGCTGTTTAAGAATCGGTTGTCGGGCTCGTTCGACTATTACATACGAGATACGAAAGGAATGGTCAGAGAGATTACATTGCCGGCCGTATTGGGAACGAGTGGCGGCAAAAAGAATCTGGCCGACATGAGAACCACCGGTTGGGAACTGGAGCTTACCTGGCATGATAAAACGGGAGCCGTCCTGAACAGTCCGATCAGTTATCATGTGACTTTGGGATTATCGGACTATCAGGCCGAGATAACCAAATACGACAACCCCAGCGGCTCTCTGGCCGACGGCATGTACTACAAGGGTCAGAAGTTGGGCGAAATCTGGGGGTATGTGACCGATGGGTATATTATCGACGACTTCGAGGCCGACAAGATGAACTACGTACAGAAGTTTATCTCGACGAAGTGGTATCCCGGAGATATTAAGTACAAGGACCTGAACGGCGATGGTGTAATCGATAACGGCAATGTGACCTTGAGCAACCCGGGCGACAAGACAATTATCGGTAACTCTACACCTCGCTATCGCTACAATATTCAAGGTGGTATCGAGTGGCATGGACTCAGTGTCAGAGTCTTGTTCGAAGGAATAGGAAAAAGAGACATGTGGACGGGCAGCGACCAGTTCTGGGGATTCTCCAGAGGAATATACAACTCGAACGTGACTCAGTATCACATAGACAATACCTGGACGTACGAGAATCCTACCGCCTATTATCCGCGGTTGAATGCCAATGGCAATAAACGCAGCAAGCAGGTTCAGACCAAGTATCTGCAAGATGCTTCTTACATCAGGTTGAAAGATTTGACGATTGCCTATAATTTGCCCAAGAAGTGGGTGAGCCGCATAAAAGCCGAGAATATAAATATCTATTTAAGTGGCTTGAACTTGTGGGAGAAGACACATCTGCCTCCCTTCATGACTCCCGATATTGTCGATCAGATAACTGTCGACAAGAGCCTGCAGAGTGAGAATGCTGGAAAAGAGTATGCCTTTATGAGAAGCTATTCGTTTGGCATAAATATTACGTTTTAGAGTATAGTGAGTAGAATCGATAAAGATAAGAATCATACATATGAAAAAGAATTGTTCATTATTGATTTTGATTATAGCAGCAGCGATGAATAGTTGCGACTATTTGGATACTATTCCAGGCGATGCGATTGACAATAATACCTTTTGGAGTACTGCCAATGCTGCCGCTTTGGAGCAGTATTGCAATTTATATTATCCCAAACTGATCAAAGGTCATGGCGATCCGCAGAGTTGGACAATAGGCGATATGATTAACTCGGAATACCAGTCGGACAATCTGCTGGGCTCGGCTCCGAGCATAATCACATTTGGTCAGAACACGGTGTTGACCAGCAATAGCGACTGGAGCTGGTCGGTGGTTCGTGGCTGTAACGAGTTCTTGACCAATTATGAAAAGTCGCCGGCATCGATAAGCGATAAACGAAGATATGCAGGAGAGATGCTCTTTTTCAAGGCATTCGACTATTTCAATAAAGTGAAGCTGTTTGGCGATGTGCCTTGGTACGATGGGGTGCTGACGGCCGAGTCGCCCGAGTTGTATAAAGGACGCGATTCCAGAATACTCGTGATGGATTCCATACTGAGTACCATCAACCGGGCTATCGAGTTTTTGCCGCGAAAGACGGCTGTCTATCGGGTGAGTCGCGACGCAGCGTTGTTGCTTAAGGCCCGAATCTGTCTGTACGAAGGTACCTATCGTCGATACAGAAATATCGACGACGATGTTCGATTCCTGGAAGAGGCCTATGCAGCCGCCGGTGAGTTGATGGAGTATGGCTATTCGTTGTACGATGCCGCCGGCCCCGAGAACAGCTACTTCGAGTTGTTCATACAGGACGATTACAATGCCAACAGCGAAATCATACTCTCGAGAGAGTACGACCCTTCGATAAACATGGGACACCAGGTTACCAACTCGATACCCTATGGCGAGTTGGGCATGAGCCGGGATTGCTTCGAGGAGTACCTGTGTGCCAACACCGGTCTGCCTATTTCTATCTGTGGGTGTCACAACCCCGATATGGGATATATCGCAGAGATGAAAAATCGCGACGGCCGCCTGTTGCAGACCCTCTGTATCCCCGAAGAGGGAAATCCCAATGCCCGGTATTTGTTTAAGGATGGTTTGGGCGGAGCTCCCAATATATTCTCGATATTACCCTCGTCGGAGACTCGCACGTTTTACGGGGCATCGAGCACCGGTTATGCCATGGCAAAATTCTATAAGAAGGAAGAGCATTTGATTGGAAACTTCAAGGGCGGGACCGATGCCCCGGTGATGAGGTATGCCGAGGTATTGCTTATCAGAGCCGAGGCCGGTGCCGAGTTGGGTAAGGATCCCGAACTCGACAAGACAATCAACAAGTTGAGAGCCCGGGTCGGTTTCCCGTTCCCGCTGACCGAGAATCCGGTCGAAGACCCCAATCTGGTTAAGGAGTATCCCGATATTAAAGGGCCCAACAAGAATCTGATTCGGGAGATTAGACGCGAGCGCCGCATCGAACTCTTTGCCGAAGGGTATCGTTGGGACGATGTGTGCCGCTGGAATGTGGGTACCATCGTTTACAACAAAGTGAGACGAGGTGCCAAAATGGACCCGACGCTGTACACGCAGGATGAGATAAATACCATTAGCGATTTGGTAGGTTTCGATCAGGACGGTTTTATCACACCGTATGCCAAGCGGGCTACTTACAGCATGAATTTCACGGAGAAAAACTATTTGTACAATGTTCCGCTCGATGAAATCTCGTTGAATCCAAATTTATTACCTAATAACCCGGGCTGGGAATAAAACAGAACAGATATGAATACCCATTATTTGAAGACAAGCACTATATTTTTTGTATTGAATTTTATCGGCCTGTTTGCTCTTTGCAGTTGTGCCGAAAATGAGACCGTGATTCCTCATAAAGGGGCTAAGTTACCTATTATGCAAAATATCGCCGACAATGTTCCCTATATTCAGTCGGTCGATAAGGAAGATACTTACCAGCTGGTCGATGGTATCAATATCGTAGATGTAACCTTTACGTATTGTCGCAAACCGACCAGAATGCTTATTGCCGAAATTGACCTTACCAAAGATGTGACGATAAGTGTCTCTACCCCGGACAACCTGGACGAGGTGGGCTCGAAATTGCAGACCGTAGCCGAGCAGGCCATGTGTGCCGAAGAGGCCGGTAAGCATGTCTATCTGGCTACAAACGGCGACTATTTTTCGGAGTCCACGACTACGGCCGGCACCTGGATTCCGGGTGGTTTGGTCTATAAGGATGGGAAAGCCTTGTGGACTACCTTGGGATATGAAGCCGATCATGCCTTCTATATCTTGAAAGACGGAACGGCCCATATTTCGACGGTCGAAGAGTTTAAGGAGAACGAGGCTAATGTGATGAGCGCCTTGTCGGGCTGGCAACGGATGATGATCGATGGAGAACCGGTCAAGAAATTCAGTGTGAATGATAATGCCATGGAGTTTCATCCGAGAACATTTGTGGGTGTATCAAGAGATAATCTGAAGGTTCAACTGTTTGTACTGGATGGCCGGCAGCCCAACTATTCCAATGGAATGAGGTTGGAAGATTTGATTCTTCTATGTCAAGGAGCCGGTTGTTATCAAGCCTTGAATCTCGATGGAGGAGGCTCGACAACGATGGTCAAGAGAACCGAGACCGGAGGGCAAGTCTCGTTTGAGTTGATGAATACCCCTTCGGATAATCCGGTGAGAGAAGTATTGAATGGGTTAGTTGTAATAAAAAAATAAGGGACTATGAAACTGATTTTTAGATTAAGCGCATTTATTCTTTTAGCAACCATGTTGCTGTCGTGCGATGATGATAACATTGAGCAAAAATTGGATCCGGGCATAGAGATAACCGACGAGTTGGTCGTTGGTCCTACGGCGTCGCGAAATGTAATCATGCTGAAGTCTACCTATCCGTGGTATGCCGAGTCTTCGGTGTCGTGGATAAAGATGGTTCGTTACAGAGGGCAGTATCTGAAACCCGATTCCATTGTCATGGAGGTTCAGGAAAATCCGAATATGGATTTGCGTGAAGGCTGGATCGAAGTACGGTTGATGGACCAGATGTCGACCAAGGTGCATGTTATCCAAAACGGTCGGGGCAGTTTGATAACCCTCTCGAAAGAGAAAATCATATTCAATAAAAACGGAGGTGAGGCTGTTATTGATGTGGCCACGAAAGTAGAGTGGGAGCCGGTTACCGAGGGCCTGGAGGGTGTCACTGCAACCAAACTCAGCGAGAGCCAGTTGAAGGTGGCGGTTTCGCCCAATAATACCGGTAATGAAATCACGAGAGAGTTGATTGTTCGCAGTGTCGACGGTACCACCGAGTCGCGATTGACCATCGTTCAGGCCAATGTAGAGAACATTTTGTCGATACCGTTGAATGCCGAGGATAAAGATGTGCTGCTCGAAAAGGCTGGCGAAGAGCTGGTAATTCCCGTTTCGCTCAATGTCAACTATCAATGTACGGCATCTAACGACTGGATTAGCATTCTTGAGGCTCCGACTTTTGAGGGTGATATTGTTCAGGACATCAATATCAAGGTTTCGGTATCTCAGAATGCAGGGATAGAAGAGCGATGGGGTTACGTGTGCGTCAAGAGCTCCGACGAAACGGCTACCGATACTTTGTTTATTTCGCAAAAAGCTCGTAGTCAACGTGTCTATGTGAAAGCTGGAGTCTCTGGTGGCGACGGTACCAGTTGGGAACGAGCCTTTGGAACCGTAGAAGATGGTGTAGCCGCATGTAGTAATTATGGCGACATGGATTTGTGGATTGCCGAAGGTGAATATGTGCTGAAAGACTATCTGACCTTGAAGAGAGGCATCAATGTTTATGGCGGTTTTGCCGGCAATGAAACCAAGTTGAAAGACCGCGATATGAGTAAAAAGTCGGTGTTGAAAGCAGCTCCGGCAAATACGTGGTCGTCGATTTATGCCTATGACCAAACCGACGAATGCTATGTAGATGGCTTTGTATTTACCGGTTCGGTGAGCTCACAAGGTTTGGGTACTATCGAAGCCTATGACAACTGGGTATTCCGCAACTGCATTATCACCGGTAACAATACTACGCGAGATGCCGGTGGATACTTTAGCAAATGTAAGTTGTACAACTGCTTGATTTATGGAAACAATAGCATCAACAACTCGTCGACCGTAAACTCGCAGGGATCGAAGATATACAATACAACCATTGTCAACAATACGAGTGGCGGTAGCAGTAGCGGTTTGAGAGCCGGCGCTGGAACCGAAGTATATAATACGGTGATATGGAACAACAAGCACACCAATGGCGAGAATAACAATGGGTATCTCGATGCTCAAGGCTCTTGCTTCTTCAAGAACTGTGCGATAGAGGGATCATTCTCCTTCAATAATGCTCCGTCGAGCACCGATGGCTCTATTATCCTCGGTTCGGAAAATATGGCAGCCGACGGCCCCAACTTTGTATCTCCCGAGAATGGCGATTATTCACTCCATGTTACCTCGCCTTTGATTGACAAGGGTGCCGAATGGTCCGACTTTAATCTCTATTTCGACATCCTGGGTCACGATAGAAGTTGGAACGGTCATATAGATATAGGCGCTTATGAATACATAGGTAAATAATGATTATATCCTTCTGAGAGCGAGGGGCTGTATCGGGGCGAAAGCATCGGTACAGCCCCTTGCATGTTATGGGCATTTTAGAAATTGTCGAAAGGTAAAATCGGGATGAGAGGGTGTGTATGGGGTTGAAAGCCATACACTATCGTTTCTACTGTGGGTGAGGTGCGATGGTCGTACGGTTCTAAAGGGTTTCGCAGAGGGTTTTGTTTACCACTCTGTCTCGCATCAGTTTCATATCGGTAAAGTTCCGGCTTATATTCTGGACAATCTCCAGATAGTTGTCACTGCCATCTTCCTGCCGATGATAAAAAGGCTTTATCGAGATACAGTTCTTGTGCTCGAACAGGGTGTTCAAGAGAGTCCTGTCGGAGTTTCCGCACGAATGCCCCATGATGTAGACCTGGTAGGGTGCCGACTCGATAAAGGCCAGCATGTTGCGATAGTTCTGGGTCTCGAGGTATCGTATCGATTTGATATTCCGCAAATGCTCGTTGTTGTTGAGTTTGACGATATTTCGGTAGTTGTCGTCGAGCTCGTCGCCATAGCCGAAGATGATGCTTTGCGGGTCGTTTAGCTGACCGTGAATGTGGTCGATGGGAAACCAATATGCGAGCTTCTTGTCTTGGGGCAGATAGAGGTCGGCCGTGCGGGTGTAGTTGAAGTTCAGTAACATCAGCCGGATGGGCGATAAGAGGATTTCGGGAATGTCCTGGCTGTCGATTGCAGATTCGATACCGAACTCCTCGATTTTGTCGCCCCACTTCCGAGAGAATCGATTCATGGCCTCGATGTTTTCTGCTCTTTTGTCCCAACCGAGCTGTTCGCCAATGGAAATATATGACCCGTCGGCCTCTCCGAAATACCGCGAACGAATGAAGTCGACCAGTTGCGAGCGGGCACCGATGGCAATCTCGTCGATGCGGATAGGGGCCAATATTTTTTCTTTCAACGCTGGCTTTACAATTGACTCGTCGATATTCGACGATTGAACGAGGGTGAGGTATTCGACCAATTTCGACTTCACGATTTCAAACTCTTTGTTGAGCTTTTCCGGGCATTCGAAGTATTCGTGATTCAAAGCCTGGTAATATTCGTTTTCAATATCGACCCAGCCTTTCGATTCGATAGATTGGCAGATTTTTTGGAAAAAGACGCTATGTTGTTGGAAATCGCAGAGGGACGTGTCTGAGCGAGCAATATCTACCATCCCATATTTTAGATGTTCTATCTCTTTTTTTGATAATCTATAATCTCGAACCAAATACCAACCAGCTAGGCCAACACTGTCTTTGAGAGTGAAAGAACATAAGCCATCGGTTTCTTTTTTATCACCACTACTTGATAATCGTATGTTCCATTGCTCCCAATACCAGTCGATGAAATTTTCGTATCGGGTCGCAAGGCCGTGTGCCAGATCAAAGCCATTACCTACGAGGATAATTCTATGGATTGCACTCATTTCACTGGTATTTATATAGGTCGTTTTCTCTGTCTCTATCCCTTATTTGAGTAGAGCGTCATACACTTTTTCGGGGACGGATGGTAGTATCTGGCGCAGCTGGGCGAGTATCCGCTCGCGCGACTCTTGCGGCGTGCGCTCGGGGTGACACGACTCTTTGCCCCAAAGCGTCTCGGGAGTGGTGAGCAGCGACCAGCCCCACCCATATTCGCGCCCGTGACGGTCGCGGGGGTAGACAAAATCTTCGGTGACGATGTAGCCCCCCATCTCGAGGCGGGTGATGTAGGCATCGAACCGGCTGCGCATTTTGGGCCCGTTGAATCCGCATGCCGCGCGTAGTTCGCGGGTGATGAGGCTGCCTTCGCGCCGCAAGGTATCGAGTATCCCCTCTTCGATGGTTCCCTCTGCCGGGTAGGGGAATCGGCTGCGCCGGTAGTTGCAGAAGTCGGGCCACCACGTCCGGCTGACGAATGCCGCCTTACGGTCGAAGAATTTGCCGTAGGCGCAACCGCTCTCCTGCAAGATAGTCCCTTTCCACTGCCAGAGGGGCCACTCCCATCCGCCATCGGGCAGGGGGGCATATTGGCACTCTTCGTCGGTCACCTCCTCGGCCGACCAACCCGCGATACCCATGGGCAGCAAGGGCAAGAAGCCCACTCGATTGATGTAGTCAATCAGTTCGGCACAACTGTGTAACCGCTCGTCCTTCATACGCAAAACCTCCAACTCCCTTATCGTTTCCCGCGCCGTGTTCGGGATTGTGCCACCGGGTGCACAGCCGCAAGCACCATAAACGCTTTGCCGATAAGTAATAACAAAGTTACGATTTTAATCGTATCGAAGGTCATGCTTTGTGAGAAAATGTGTAGTCATTAGCCGCGGGAAGGGATGAAGTAGTTACGCCGTCAGTTGGGCGGGTAGGAGAGGCATGGCGCCATTCTGGGTGCAGACGTAGGCCGAGGTTTGTACGGCGAGGTGGTGTGCCTCGGTTACACTCTTGCCTTTCAGGAGGGAGGCGATGAAGGCGGCAGTGAAGCTGTCGCCGGCCCCTACGGTATCGGCAACCTCGACCTGGGGGGTGGGTTGGAACGACACGTGGCCGGGGGTGAATACGTAACTGCCGTTGATGCCGCAAGTGAGTATGAGCATCTTCAGGTTGTACTTCCCGAGGAGTATCCAACATTTGTCTTGCAGGTCTATGCCGGGGTAGCCGAACATGCGGCTGACCAGAATGAGCTCTTCGTCGTTTATCTTCAGTATGTTGCACCGCTTCATGGAGTTGCACAGAATCTCCTTGTTGTAGAAGCCCTGGCGCAGATTGATGTCGAAGACGATGAGGGTATCGTCGGTTTGCGGCATGGCGTCGAGAAAGCGGTTGATGGTGCTGCGCGATACCACACTGCGTTGGGCCAGGGAGCCGAAGCATACGGCTTTTGTGTTTTCGGCCAAGGCTTCGAGGTGGGCGGTGTAGGGTATGTTGTCCCACGCTACGTTTTCCTTGATTTCGTATTGCGGGATGCCGGCTTGGTCGATATCGACCTGCACGGTGCCGGTGGGATAGGGTACTTGGGCAATGTGGTGGTTGAGCCCTTTGGAGGCGAAGTTTTCTATGATTTCTTTGCCTAACGAGTCGTCGCCTATGGCACTTACTACGCAGCTCGACAGTCCGAACTGGGATACGTGGTAGGCAAAATTGGCCGGGGCTCCGCCTATTTTCTTGCCTTCGGGCAGCATGTCCCACAGGGCTTCGCCCATTCCTACAACTATGTCTTTCATGGGGTTAGATGCGATTGGGGTTAACGGTGATTATATGTTTTTAATTTTCAGCGTATAGTAGAGCAGATAGACGACTCCGACCGTCATCACGGCCACGGCTCCGATTTGGCCGATGGCATCGGCTGCATAACCCATGGCCAGGGGGAAAACCGTACCGCCGAAGAGGCCCATGATCATGAGGCCCGACACTTCGTTTTTCTCTTGTGGTGCATAGACGAGTGCTTGTGAGAATACAATGGAGAATATGTTGGAGTTGCCGAACCCGATGAGGCCGATGCCGATGTATAGCGGTGTGAGGGTGTTGCAGATAAACAGGATGCACATGCCGGCCAGCATCATCAGTACGCTTATGGCAAAAAAGAGTTTCGGCGAGATGGTGCGCAGGATGAATGCGCCGAGGAAACAGCCTATCGTACGGAATATGAAGTAGATGCTGGTGGCGAATCCGGCCTCTTCGAGGGGGAGTCCCAGTCGTTCGATAATGATTTTGGGGGCTGTTGTGTTGGTTCCTACGTCTATTCCCACGTGGCACATGATGCCGATGAAGCAGAGTAGAATGAAGGGGCGGCCGAGCAGTTTCAGGCAATTCCCTATGCTGGATGCCTTGTCGGGCTTGTCTTCGTCGATAGGGGTTGCTGCCAGCAGCGAGATGGCCAGGAAACAGATGATGGCATAGATTACGAACAGAGCTCTCCAGCCCAGGCCGAAGGTGGGGAATATCGTGGTGGCTCCCCAGGCGGCCAGTATGGGGGCCAGGAACGAGGCGATGGCTTTTACAAACTGGCCGAAGGTGAGGGTCGAAGCCAGCTTGTCACTGCTTATCAGGTTGGTTACCAACGGGTTCAGCGAGGTTTGCATGATGGCGTTCCCGATACCGAGCAGTGAGAAGGAGACCAGCATGACTATGTAGCTGTCGCCGAACGGCGGGATGAGCAATGAGGCAGCTGTCACGACGAGGCTGATGAGAACTGTATTTTTCCGACCGATTTTGTTCATCAACATGCCGGTAGGAACCGAGAAGATGAGGAACCAGAAGAATACGAGCGAGGGGAAGAGGTTGGCCTGCGAGTCGGTTAAGCCGAGATCTTTTTGTACATAGTTCGATGCCGTGCCTACGAGGTCGACAAATCCCATGGCAAAGAAGCAGAGCATCACCGGGAGGATCTGCAGCAGGAACGATTTGCGATTGGTGACAAGCGATTGAGTCATAGCCATAATTATTATAGTTTTATTTTTTATGATTAACTCCTTTTGTGGGGCCTATTTTCAATTTTTTTATTTTCTATCGAGATTTATGATAAATCGAGTTATACTTGCTGTTGTTTTGTAATGCAAAGTTAAAGACTAACCTTTGAGGAGGCTATAAAAAATCGTGCATAGTTTATCAAATTTGTTGTTATGCCCGATTTTTAATACCTTATACACGCTTTTTTTTATGAGAATATAGTTTAATTTGCGGATACAAAGCACACATAACGATGTACAGAATCTTATCATACGGTTTTTGGCTGGCAGTATTGATGGCCTTGTTCGGTTGTAACCAGAGCAAAGTATACAGGATAGGTGTTTCGCAGTGCAGCCAGGACGACTGGCGCATGAAGATGAACGACGAGATAAACCGCGAGATTATGTTTCACAAGGAAGCTGTCGTGGAGATTCGGTCGGCCGATGACAGTAGTGAAAAACAGATAAGCGATATAAACTATTTTGTCAAGAACGGGTTCGACATCATCATCGTCTCGCCCAACGAAGCCGAGACTCTTACGCCTATTATAGAAGATGTATACAAGCGGGGGATTCCTGTGGTTATTTTTGACCGGAATATAAACAGCGACTCTTATACGGCCCGCATCGGTGTAGACGACAAGGGGCTTGGGCAGTCGGCGGCCCACTATGCGCAGCACTTGCTCGGGAACCGGGCAAAAGCCATCGAGATATTCGGCTTGAGGGGGTCTACTCCGGCCGAAGACCGGCACGAAGGCTTTGTCAAGGAGTTTGTGGCGTCGGGTGGAACCTTGTTGGCCAGCGTCTCCGGCAACTGGAACAAGGAAGATGCGATACCCGTTGCCGACTCTTTATTGAGGATTTATCCCGATGTAGACCTCATCTATGCCCATAACGACCGTATGGCCATCGGAGCGTCGGAGGTGGCGAGTCGTCTCGGTCTACGCGACCATATCAAGATAATCGGCATCGATGCCGCTCCCAATATAGGCATACAGGCCGTTGCCGATAGTATTATCGACGCAACCTTTTTGTATCCTACCGAGGGGCACCGACTCATTCAAACGGCTCTTGCCATCTTGAAGGACGAACCTTACAAAAAGGAGACTATTTTGCCTGTTTCGTCGGCCGTAGATTTGAGCAATGCCGATATTCTGCTGTTGCAGAACGAGACGTTGAAGGAGGAGACTCATAAGATAGAGTTGTTGAAAGTCCAAATCGATGATTATTGGGCTCAGCACTCCTCGCAGACCTCGCTCTTCTATGCCAGTGTAGCCATTATCGTTCTGTTGTGTGGTGTCGGGTTCCTTCTGCTGCGGGCCTACTGGCAGCGCAGTCGGCACCAGAAAGAGCTCTTGTCGCAGAATAAACTTCTTGAGGAGGAGCGTGATAAGCAAAAGTTGCTGAATGAGCAGCTCGAAAAAGCCACTCAGGCCAAACTGGTGTTCTTCACCAGTGTGTCGCACGATTTGCGTACGCCGCTGACGCTTATTTCGGAACCGGTTGCCCAACTGGCCGCTGCCGAGAACCTCACGCCGCAGCAACATACGCTCATGAAAATAGCCGATAAGAACGTCAGGATACTCCAGCGGCTGATCAACCAGATACTCGACTTCCGTAAATATGAGAACGGGAAACTGGATATTCATTTGTCCGAGGTCGATTTCAATCAATGTATCCGGGACTGGCTGGAGTCGTTCTATGCCATCGCCCGCAAGCGCGATATAAAGTTGTCGTTGGTCGGCCCGTCGGCCGACGAGCGGCTGGCACTGGCTATCGACTTGGAAAAGATAGAGCGGGTGTTTTTCAATCTCCTCTCCAATGCGTTCAAATACACGCCCGACAATGGTTCGATTACTGTCTCGTACGAATGCGATGGTACGGACCTCACGTTCAAGGTCTCCGATACCGGCGAAGGGATAAGCGAGCGAGACCTCGGCAACATATTCGATCGGTTCTATCAGGTCGATCGTGTCCATCCCAAGGGTTCCGGTATAGGATTGTCGCTCGCCAAGGCATTTGTAGAGTTGCATGGGGGGAGCATCACCGTAGACAGTACGTTGAACAAAGGCTCGGTTTTCACGGTGACCTTGCCGGTAAGGCATGTGGCCGAAACTACAATCGATGTCGGTAAGGAAATCGATGAGCAAGATGTCGAGGCCGAATTTGAAGTAATCGATACGCACATTACCTTCGATGAGGACAAGCCCATTATCCTCATTGTCGACGATAACCGGGATATTCAGCTCCTTATTGGTGAGTTGATGGGGGCCGACTACAACATAATTACAGCCTCGAACGGTAAAGAGGGAGTGCGGTTGGCTGTCAAGTATGTGCCCGATCTTGTTATCTGCGATGTGATGATGCCCGTAATGGACGGATTGGAATGTTGCCGGCGCATCAAAAACGAGATTTCGACATCGCATATACCGGTCTTGATGCTGACTGCCTGCTCCATGGACGAGCAGCGGGCTCAGGGATATGACAGCGGAGCCGACGGCTATCTTTCAAAGCCGTTCAACAGTACCGTATTGAAAGCCCGATGTGCCAGTCTCATAGCCAATCGTAAGCGGATAAAGGAGCTGTGGCTCTCGTCGTCTGTCCTGAAAGGCAATCGAAAGGAGGAGGGGAAACCCTTGCCGGCCAAAAGCACACCTGCGGGCGATATCGACAATGAATTTTACAACCGTTTCCTGGATATATTCCAGGAAGAGATGGGCAATGCCAGCTTGAATGTCGATACGATAGCTTCCAGGATGGGGCTTGAACGCTCTCAGTTCTATCGCAAAATCAAGTCGCTCACCAACTACGCTCCGGTTGAGCTGATACGTCGGTTGCGTTTGCAACGGGGCCGCGAGCTCTTGACCACGACCGACAAAACGGTAAGCGAGATTGCCTACGAAATAGGTTTTTCTACCCCGGCCTATTTTACAAAATGCTATCGCGATACCTATGGCGAGACCCCTACCGAGGTTCGAAACAAGCTGACGAAATAATCGAGCACAACAATAGGCATTGCGACTAATCCTGTTGTGGCGCACCTCTATACAACCGTAGAGGTGCGTTTTTTTGTCGTTTGGTCGACTATTAAAATTGGGGCATTTTCTATCAAAAAACGTGCATCGCTTAAATTTTGATAACTTGTACAACATTTTTTATAACGGCAGGGGGCTTTTGTAACCTATTTTTGCGATAGAAATTCTTATAAAAATAAATAAATATGAAAAGAACAATTCTCAGTGCAACATTGCTGTTTATTATGGCAATCATGGCGCAGGCACAGAATATCACTGTGCATGGGAAGGTCCTTTCAAAGTCCGGCGGAGAGCCTCTCATTGGAGCCTCCGTGCTTTGTGAGTCGACCCAAACCGGAGCCTCTACCGACATTGACGGGAACTTTACCATCTCCGTCCCTGAAGGTGCAACCTTGAAGTTTTCGTACATTGGATTCAATCCGACCGAGGCCAAAGCCACGCCGGAGATGACCATCCATCTGGGCGAAAATTCTGAAGTGCTCGACGACGTGGTGGTCGTGGGCTATCAAATCGTTCGTAAAGCCGACCTTACCGGGGCGGTCTCGGTCATGGACATGAAGGAGCCGTTGAGCGAGAACTCCGGTAACATCATGAGCTCCATGGCCGGCCGGTTGCCGGGTGTGAACGTAGTGCCCGATGCCGCTCCCGGCGGTACCGGTACGATTCGTGTCCGGGGTATGTCTACGGCCAACTCGAGCAACGACCCCCTCTACATCATCGACGGTGTGCCTACCGACAACATCAACTGCATCAACCCGAGCGACATCGAGTCCATGCAGGTGCTGAAGGATGCTGCATCGGCCTCGATCTACGGTTCGCGTGCCGCCAACGGCGTGGTAGTCATCACCACCAAGCAGGGCAAGGGCGACCGCATGACGGTCAACGTAAACTACTCGACCAACATCCAGACGATTGCCAACCGCTACGAAATGCTCGATGCCAACCAATGGGGCATAGCCTACTGGGCTGCTTCGAAAAACTCGAACATAGCCCCCTCGCATGTGCTCTATGGCAACGGCGAGACTCCGGTGCTGCAACCCTACGTGGCCGGCAATACCAACTATCCTACCACCAATACCGACTGGCAGGACCAGGTATACCGCACGGCCTGGACCAACAACCTCACCGCCTCTATCTCGAACAATACCGACAAGAGTTCGGTGATGCTTTCGCTCAACTACATCAACCAGGACGGTAACATCCGGGAGACCTTCTACGAGCGCTACTCGGCCCGTATCAACTCGCGATACGACTTCAACAAGTATATCTCGGTGGGCGAGAACCTCATGCTGGCCCACTGGAAAAACCGGGGTGTCGATGTTGCCGGCGACCGGGGTGTGCCGTTCACGGCCATGAGCCAGCACCCGGCACTGCCCGTGCGCGGTCTTGACGGTTCGTGGGCCCGTCCTCTGGAGCTGATTGCTTCGGACCTGACCAACCCCGTGCAGCTCATCGAGAATGCCAAGGACAACGACTACTCGTCGTGGCGTATCCTGGGTAATGCCTACCTCGAGTTGAAACCCATCGAGGGCCTCTCGCTCAAGACCAATATCGGTATCGAGCACAGCCAATACTTCAACCACACGCTCGGCCGTACGGTGAATCCCGGCGATGTAAACAGCGTGTCGAGCGTATACGGTCAGGGCGATACCTGGACCTGGACCAATACCGCCAACTACAACAAGACTTTTGCCGACAAGCACCACCTGACCGTGCTGCTCGGAACCGAGGCCATCAGCTATACGTTCCGCGACCTGTCGGCTTCGCGCGAAGGGTATGCCTTTGAAGACCCCGACTACATGCAGATAGGCGCCGGTACGGGTACCCGCAGCAACGGCGGCGGCAAGACGCAATGGTCGGTATTTTCGCTCTTCGGTAAAGTCGACTACAACTATGCCGACCGCTATCTGGCATCGTTCACCATCCGTCGTGACGAAAACTCGCGCTTTGCCAAAGGCTATCGCGCCGGCATCTTCCCGGCTTTCTCACTGGCCTGGCGACCCACGCAGGAGGAGTTCTTCCCCCAGAACAACGTGCTCAGCGACCTGAAGGTCCGCTACTCCTGGGGACAGAACGGTAACGCCAATATCCCCTCGCTCTACCCGGCTTACTCGACCTACATCTTCAATACGGGCAACGGTGCCTACGACATCAGCGGAACCAACTCGTCTACCACGTCGGGCATCACCCTCTCGAGCACCGGTAATCCCGAGTTGAAGTGGGAGACTACCTATCAGCACAACATCGGTGCCGACTTCCAGTTCTTCAGCGGAGCCCTGGGTCTGAGTGCCGACTACTACATCAAGAAGACCAAAGACATGCTGACGATACCGCCCGCCCTCGACGTGGCCGGCGAGAATGCGGCCATGTGGCTGAACACCGGTTCGATGGAGAACAAAGGTTGGGAAATCGCCCTCAGCTACAACAGTCCCTCGTATGGCGACTTCTCGTGGAACGGTTCAATCAACGTAGCCCAATACAAGAACAAACTGCTCGAGCTCAACTCGCGGCAAAACTTCATCGGCGGTGACCAACGGCTCATCCCGGGTCAGCCCATGGGTGTCTACTACGGCTATGTGTGCGACGGTATCTTCCAGAACGAGGTCGAGGTAGCCAACCACGCTACCCAGACCGGTGCCGCTCCCGGCCGACTCATCTATCGTGACCTCGACGGCAACGGGGTAATCGACGACAACGACCGTTGCATCATCGGCGACCCGAACCCCGACTTGTCGATGGGCTTGAACCTGACCTTCCGCTACAAGGACTTCTCGCTCGACATGTTCTTTGCCGGCGATTTCGGATTCGACATCCAGAACCACATGAAGCGTCAGTTGCTCTCGATGAACTACGGCAACCTCTCGACCAACCGCGGGGTAGAGATCTTGAATGCCTGGACCCCGACCAATACCGATACCGATATTCCGGCCCTGTCGCTGACCGACGACAACAACGAGAGCCGCTTCTCGTCGTACTACGTGGAGAACGGTTCCTACATGAAGATGAAATACCTGAAACTCTCTTACGCACTGCCCAAGAATCTCATCAAGAAGATAGGTGCTTCGAACCTCGAGGTATACGGGCAGGTAGAGAATGTCTTTACCCTCACCTCCTATACGGGTCTCGACCCCGAAATCCTTCCCGGTGAGTATGGTGCACGCATCGACAATGGTGCATATCCCCGTCCCCGCACCTTTACGGTGGGCGTGAATTTCCAGTTCTAACATTCAAAACGACGAACCATGAACATGATACAAAACATAGCAAAAAAAGCAATATGGGTTGCAGCTATCCTTTCAATGGGCATGACCATGAATTCATGCGAGGATATGCTCGACACCAAACCGCAAGGTACGTTTACCGACGAACAGATTGGCGACGAGGAGGCCCTCGACCTGATGACCTCGGCCTATGCGTCGCTGCTCAACCACTATTTCGGCAATAACGAGTCGTTTGCCGGCCCTATCAACAACTGGGTATTCGACGTGCGGTCCGACGACGCCCTCAAGGGGGGCGACGGTGTGACCATGGAGGGTTACATCCACCAGCTCGAGATTGGCAATGTGCAGAGCGACAACGATGTGGTTACCTTCAAATGGCGCAACAACTACTATTCGATCAGCCGGTGCAACACCGCCATCCGTGGCATCCAGGCCTCTACCTCGATTTCCGACCAGGAGAAAAACTCGTATGTGGCCGAGATGAAGACGTTGCGGGCATACTTCTACTTCGATATGCTGCGCATCTTTGAAAAGTTCCCTTACTTCGACGAAACCGTCGTGAACCCCAGCGAATGCCGGGCCGACCAGTATTCGCGCGAGCAGATTGCCGAGTTTATCAAACAGGATTTGCGCGACAGCTACGAGATACTGCCCCCAACGCAGGCCGAGGTGGGCCGCTTCAACCGCTATGTGGCTGCTGCCCTGCTGGCTCGTGTCGACCTCTTCACCTCCGATTGGGCCGAAGCCGAGACCTATGCCGGCTACGTAATCGACAGCCATCAGTACGAGCTCTATCCCAACTTCCTCGACATGTCGAAACCCGAGTACAACAACCAGTACGAGTCGATACTGGCCATCCAGTTCTCGTCGGCCAACTCGCCCGACCAGTATAACTACAACAACTGTCTGAACTGTACCTGGTCCGAAGGCAACCTCTATGGCAACGGCGACGACTTCTATCTGGCTTCGCAAGATCTGGTCAACGCCTTCCGTACCGACGAAAACGGTCTGCCTTATCTCGATGGTGCTCCCGACGACCAGAATGTAGACCGTGCCGATTTCGAAGGCAACATCGACCCCCGTCTCGACTTTACGGTAGGCCGTATCGGGATGCCGTGGCGTTCGCACCAGTATAACGAGAAGTGGTGCCGCAACCTCGAGCTCTACGGGCAGTATTCGGGCAAAAAGCCCTATCCGGCACCCGAGTCGCCCTATGTCAAACCCGGTATCGTGCCCTGGGGGGCCTCGTCGCTCAACGGTCTGCTCATCCGCTACGCCGACGTGCTGCTGATGAAGGCCGAGGCCCTGATCGAGCAGAACAAGGATCTCGAGGAGGCTCGCACCCTCATCAACGACGTGCGCCGCAAGGCCGCCCGCTCGGTCGACGCTTCGTACGAACCCATCGACTGCAACCCCATGGTGGCCAGTTACAAGGTGAGCGAATATCCGGCTACGGGCTGGAATCAGGACTATGCCCGCAAGGCTGTGCGTATGGAGCGCCGCCTCGAGTTGGCCATGGAGGGTCTGCGCTGGTTCGACCTCGTGCGCTGGGGTACGGTAGTCGAAACGGTAAACAACTACTACGAAACCGAAGGGAAAATTCGGACCTACTACCAGGGAGCCAACCTCTCGAGCGACGAAATCTATTTCCCGATTCCTGTCAACCAGGTAGACAATGCAGGAGACTTGTATAAATAACACATTAAATCAGAAAGTACGATGAAAAAAATATCTTATGGCATTTTCATACTGCTTGCCACGCTGTGCGGTATGTTTGGTGCATGCTCGGAATTTGAGCCGACCGGTTATACCGAAATTCCGGATTTGCAAAAGGTGAGTAACCTGAGAGCCGACATCGACGGCTATGTGGTCAATCTTTCGTGGAGTCTGCCCGCAGCCGATGGGGTAGAGGGGGTATTGCTGATTACCAACGGCAACTCGTCGAACCCCACACGCCTCGAGGGGAGCGTAACCTCCTATTCGGTGGAGGGGCAGCCTATGGAAGAGGAGTATCTCTACACGGTGAAAGTCCTCTATAACGGAGGCTATGTATCCGAGGGTGTCTCGGTGACGGCTACGATTCCCTATATCGAGCTGGCCAATGTGACCGACCTCGAGGCTTCGGTGAGCGGCCGTACCGTTACACTCAACTGGACCCTGCCCGACGAAGAGGGCATTACGGCCGTCAAGGTCTTCAGAGCCGACGAGGCCGATGCCGCCGTCGTGCTGGAGGCGTCGGCTACCTCGTGCGAGATGAAGGGCCAGCCGATGGACCAGGAGTTGACCTACACCGTGGCCCTGGTATATGACGAGTATTATACGTCGAAGGGTACTTCGGTACAGGTGACGGTTCCCTACATCACCCCCAAGATGGGTTACCTGATGACTGCCGCCACCATCCAGCAGCTCCCCGATGACGACGAGCGGGCTGCGGCCGCCTGGTTCATGGAGCAGGAGAATGCCGAGCTCATCCAACCCTCGCAGCTTGCCGACCTGGATGCCGACATCTATCCCGTGCTCTGGATCGAGATAGACCGCGTGGGGTTGCCTCTCGGGTGGGAGAACCTGCCGGCCGAGATAACCTCCGACGAGACCATCGCCGCTCTGCGCCAATACTCGGCCAACGGCGGCAGCCTCTACCTCTCGAACATGGCTACGCAGCTCACCGTACCCCTCGGCTTCGTGCCGTCGACCATGCCTCCCACGACCTACGGTAACGGCGAAGGCGGGACGGGTACCGACGTGTGGACCATCAACCCCTACCTGGGCTGGGACTTCCGCAACGGCAGCGACCAGGGATTCTACGACCGCACCTCGCATCCCGTATACGAGGGCCTCACGATGGAAGACCCCAACAACTACGGCTACAACAGCCTGCCGCTCATCGGTCCCGGTCAACGCGAAGACCACAACTGCTTGTGGGATTGCAACATCTACGGGAAAGGCAACTATCCCGACGTGATTCGCAACTTCGAGGTGACTACCAACGCCCTCGTGCTGGCCACCTGGGGCCATGTGCGCGACCACTGCGTGGCCGGTCTGGTCGAGTTCTATGCCAATGCCGAGCACGGACGTTGCATCGCCAACGGCTTTGCCGCCTATGAGTGGAACCAGAACTCGGGTACCAATCCCTATCAGCACAACATCGAGCAGTTGACTATGAACATTCTCGATTATCTGAAATAAAACTTATTGAAACACAGATGGCGTAACCCTCTCTGTCGAGGTGCGTCATCTGTGTCGTATCCAGCCAAACCTCAAAAGAATTTGTATCAATGAATCGAATTAAATCATTTTCAGTTATTGCCGCCATGGCGTCGGCGTTGTCGTTAAATGCCGAACTGGTTGCCCATTTTCCTATGAATGTCGATTCCGGGCAGATCGAGGAGCGTATCAGTGGCGACCGCTTTACGGTCGAGGGAAATTTCGCCCCCGAGAATGTCGACGGAGCCGTAGGTGCCGCCTTAAGGTTCGACGGCTATACCTCGCGGGTAGATGCCCGTCTGGACAATATCCTGGCTGCCGATGCCACGCAAATGACCGTCTCGGTATGGGTGGCCCTCCCGTGCTATCCCATTATCCAAATCGATACCGATACGTCGGAGAAGACCCCCATCGTCACCTGTCTCGACCGGGACAGCAAGACGGGCTTCGGTTTCTACCTCGGCTTTAACGGCAAGTACAGTTTCGAGACCTACATCGGCGGTTGGCCGGTAAGTATCGAGGCGAGCACGCCGCTCCCTACGTATAGCTGGAACAACCTGGTGGCCGTAATCGACTGCGACAACCGGTCGATCAAGCTCTACAACAACGGGGTGGAGGTAGGCTCGAGCCGGGCCAACGGTTCTGTCTCGTTTGCCGCCGGTTCGTTTTACATGGGGCAGGGCTCCGAGTCCCGCCTGTCGGGTCCCTTCGAGCTGATGTCGTTCAACGGACTGATTGACGATATTTCGATTTGGAACGAGGCTAAGTCGCTGGACGAGATACAGACCTGGCAACCCGAGCATGAGCCCGACCTCGATATACCGGCCTCGCGCTTTGCCGACGATTTGCTGCGTCCGCGTTTCCACGGTATGCCTGCCGCCGGGTGGACCAACGAATGCCACGGCATGTATTATGCCGACGGCCGCTACCACCTCTTCTTCCAGAAGAATGCCGACGGCCCCTACATGGCCCGCTTGCATTGGGGACATATCTCGAGCGAAAACCTCTACGACTGGCGGGAGGAGAAGATTGCCCTGGCTCCCGGCGACGCCTACGACATCAAGGGCTGCTGGAGCGGCTGTGTCTTTGCCGACGATGAGGTGACGGGTGGAGAGCCCAACATCCTCTATACGGCCGTAGATTATGCCAAGGCCACGATTGCGCAGGCCACACCTGTCACCGACAACCTGAACGAGTGGAGCAAGTTGCCTGGCAACCCCATTATCGGTGGTCGCCCCAGCGGACTCTCCGACGATTTCCGCGACCCCTATTTCTTCCGCAACGGCGACAACGCCTACATCATTGTGGGCTCTTCGAAGAATGGGGTAGGCACAACCACTCTGCATCGCTACAACCCGCTCACCGGCATGTGGAGCAACGACGGCGACCTCTTCTTCACGGGCTCGTCGGCTGCCGAAGCCGGTACCTTCTGGGAGATGCCCAACATCACCCCGATGCCCGACGGCCGATGGCTGTTCACCGTCACGCCGCTCAACACATCGCAAGGTGTTCACACCCTGTACTGGACGGGCTCGATTGCCGCCGATGGAAAGTTTGTGCCCGATGCCGATTCTTCGCAACCGCGTCTGGTCGAACTGAACTCCCGCGACGGCTTCGGTCTCTTGTCGCCCACCATCTATCGGCACAACGACAAGGTGATTTCCCTGGGCATTGTCCCCGACAAGTTGTCGTCGGTCTCCAACTGGAACCTGGGTTGGGCTCACTGCTATTCGTTGCCTCGCGAGTGGTCTATTGCTGAGGACGGCTCGCTGTCGCAGAAACCTTATGAGGGGTTGACCGGGTTACGCACCACGACCACCTTTACCCGCACGGGGTTCGACCTGAACGGTACTCTCGACCTCTCGCCTGTGAGCGGACGCTCGGTCGAGATATGCGGCACATTCGAGGTGGGTGCCTCCGACTTCGGTTTCCACATCTTCAAGAGCGGCAGTGCCAAGGCCGTTGTTTCGTACACTCCGGCAACGGGTGAACTCGTGGCCGACTTCAGCGCCCTGCCTCGGTTGACCAACGACGCCGGCGTATACGACGGTGTCTATCGTTGCATCTTGCCCGAGCGTCCGGCCGTGGGGAGTGAGCTGAAGATAAATATCTTTATCGACCACTCCATCCTCGACATCTTCGTGAACGACAAGTGGGCTACCTCCATCCGTGTCTTCCCCACCGAAGCCGATGCCAACGGCATCGAAGCCTTTGCCTCGGCCACGACCCGGGTAAAGGAGCTGAATGCCTGGATACTCGAGGGGCAATCGGCGAGTTCGGGCATCGAGTCTGTGGTCTCCGACTGTGTGGATTCGGGAAGTGCCCGTGTCGATGTCTTCAATTTGCAAGGCATGAAGGTGCGGGCCAACGTACCTCGGGAGGTTGCTGCCGAGAATCTGCCGAACGGTTTCTACATTATCGGCGGCCAGAAGGTTCTGGTAAGATAAGTTTGGCAGTATAGAAAAAAATGGAGCCGGTGTAGGAGAGAACCGGCAAAACTTCTTCAGAGAAACTCATGAGCGCATACAGCCGCATCTCGGCTATATGCGCTCATGCTTTTTTTGTGGGGGGAGTGTGTTGTCAAGACCGCTGAGGATAAAGACTATAAGCTGCACCATATACAATCTGTTTGAAGTAGGAAGCGAAAAAGTTATCTTTCTCCAGAAAAAAATACTAATTTTACAGCCGATTGGTTCCAAAAGGCCCGCCGGGCCTCGAGGATTAAAAGGGAATCGGGTGAAAATCCCGGACAGTCCCGCTGCTGTGAAGCTCCGCCAACCGCTCGAATTCTATACGCCACTGATTGCAATATCGGGAAGGCCTCGAGTGGGGAGTCAGTCAGAAGACCTGCCGTCAGTTTTTGTTTTTAATCGAGCCCGTGGACAGGACGGTTAAATGTACGACGTAAATGCTATATACTTTTTTCAGGCTTTTCGAGCCATTCATAACCCGTGTCGGGGTGCTGTGTAAACCTGTTGGGGCATCTGCCCGGGAACAGGCAGGCACGACGCGTTGCCGTCTTGACAATATGGCAACGGCCGGGCTTGCCGTCTCTTCTCCGGCCCGGGACCTTGTTTTGCAAATTTTCAACAACTTGTTAAATAATAGATTTTTATCCAAAAGTAGAATGATGAAAGTAAGAAAGATGTGGGGCGTGCTGCTGGTAGCGGTAGCTCTGATTATGGGCAGTTGCTCGAAAGAGAGTGAAGAACCGATGCCCGACCCGAAGTTTGAGTGGACAACGGCTGTTGCAACCGATGTGCCGGTATTTGTGGTTCCCGATACCCAAGTAGAGATTGCCTATGCGGCAGAGCATGTGCAGTCGGTCAAGACCGAATCGCTGCCCGCCGGGTGGAGTGCAACGGTCGACCAGGATGCCCGGAAAATCGAAATCTCGGCCATGGCCGATGCCGAAACAAAAGCTACGCTCACCGTCACGGTAGCGGGCGCAGGCGGGAAGAACCTTTCGCAAAAGGTGGAGCTGTATTGTCTGAATGCCTTTGACGACCCGGCCGGGGTCTTTGTGCTCAACGAGGGGAACATGACTACCGAGAACGGCTCGCTCACCTGGATTTCGCCCGAGGGGTATGTGGTGGCCGATGCCTACAAGACGGTCAACGGTACCGAGCTGGGCAACGTGGCACAGGACATGGCATTCTGTAACGGCAAGGTCTATATCATCTCGCAGAACGGCAACAAGAACCCCAACGGCACGGTGTTCGAAAACGACGGCATGCTGGTGGTGGCCGATGCCCACACCTTGAAGCGGACGGCCGCCTACACGAACGACGACCTGCAGGGGCTCGACTGGCCCACGCATATCGCCGTGCTCGACGAGCAGCATCTCTATATCCGCGACAACGCCGGTATCTACCGTTTCGACCCCACGGCCAAGTCGCTGACCTTCGTGACCGGTTCGGACGGTGCGCCGAAGAGCCGCTTCGTGACGATGGGAGGCAAGGCCTACACCTTCAAGTCGGGCTATTTGAGCAAGATTCTCGAGCTCTCGACCGAGAGCGATGCCGTGACGTCGATTTCGTTCCCGTACAGCATCCCCTGCATGATCAACCGTGTGCTGGGCATTCAGGGCGCCGACGACGGCCGGATGTGGGTGATGACCTCTACCTCGACGACCGTAGGCTCGGGACAGATTGCCATCGGCAAGTTCAACCTGTCGGACCGCTCGATGATTCAGCGCCGCATAGGCGTTGAACCGGCCGTGGGTTCGTCGGGCGAGGCCTTCGCCGCCTATGGCAACAACCTCTACTATGCCGATGGGGTGACGGTCTACTGTCTGCCTTTCGACGAGAGCGAAGATCTCAAGGCCGACTCGGGTCTCGAGGCCGAGCAATGGATGGTCGACCTCTCTGCTCTGGACAAGAACGCCGGCATCCGTTACAACGGACTGGGCGTGCACCCCAAGTCGGGACGTGTCTACATCAATACCCTCAAATCGTATGCCCTCTTCGGGCAGAACCAGATCTGGGGATTCGACTTTGCCACCAGCACCGAGGCTCCGGCCGTCAAATACGAAAACTATACCCACTTCCCCGCCGGCTTCTATTTCCCGGCCGGTCGTCAGTAATCTGTAAGAAATATGTTTTGCGCAATGAATAACAGATGGATTGCAGCCCTCGTGCTGACGGGGGCCATGGTTGCGGCGGGCGGTTGCTCGTCCGACCCCGAACTTGTAGGTAACGGTGGTAATACGGGCGGTGGCGGCACTAATCCGCCCACGGCTCTCGGCGGATATGCTTCGCCCGACGGAGTGTTGATTCTCAACCAGGGAGCCCCGCGTCTGGAGAACGGCTCGGTCACCTGGATTTCACCCGAGGGGCAGGTCGAGCAGAATGTCTACCGTACCGTCAACGGTTCGGCCTGCGGCAATACGTCGCAAGATCTCTACCTCTATGGAAACAAGATTTACATCATGAGCAACAATACCGAGGTGCCCGATTTGGGAAACAGCGAGCCGGGCGACGGGACTATCGTCATTGTCGATGCCGAGACCTTCCGCCGCGAGAAGGTATTCCATTTCAAGGACCTGAAGTTTCATAAACCCGAGGGCTCGCTCGAGGTGGTCGACTCGTTGCCGCTGGTCACGCCGCTCGAGAATCTGGCCGTTATCGACGAGCATAACCTCTTTCTGGCCGACGGACAGGGCATGTTCCGCCTCGATACCGAGACCGGCGAGTTGACTCTCGTGGAGGGTGGATACCACTTCGGCAACCAGGGGAATACAATCGAGACCGTTGTGGGCACACGCGGCATGACCGTCATCGGCGATCACCTCTATTGTTCCGGCGGGGGATTCTGGACCAATACCCAGCTCTTCGAGTTCACGAAAGACAGCAACAAGTTGACCCGTTCGCTCGACCTTTCGGGCGAATTTATCAGCGGTATCTGTCGCACGGGCGACCACGAAATCGTGGTGGCTACCTGCGGTCGCTCGGGCAGCCTGAAAAGTTATCTCACCTTTGTCGATACCGAGACCATGAGCGTCATACTCGAGAAACCCATCAGTGCCGACATCTCGGCCGAGTTTATGAACTCGTCGGGCGTGACGCTGGCCGGCGACTACCTCTACTTTGCCGCCGGTACCTTGACGGTGAGCCGCATCTCGCTCAAGACGTGGAAAATCGAGGAGTATATCCAGGTGAAAAACGATGCTCCGCAAGCCGAGTATCTGACCTGCAACGTTGTAGCCGACCCGAACAAGAATCTGCTCTATGTATCGGTATCGAACGACCTGAACGAGGCCCGGATTTCCGACGGGAATATCCTCGTCTACGATTGCAGCGGCGATGAGCCGAAGCTGGTGATGAATCTCGAAAACAAGGGCAGTTATCCGGTGAACATCTATCCGATGTCGAAGTTCTATTGAGCCATCTGTCCGAGATAAAGAGATAAGGTTTATCTAATTGTAGAGTCTGTAAACAGGCCGTTCCCAGAATTTTTGAGGGCGGCCTGTTTTGGTGTTAATCCCTGCTGCGTTCTGACTTTGCGAATCCCACGTTTTTTTACGCCTATTCTCCAAAAGTCCTTTTTTTTAAAATCGTTAAACTGTGTGGTTATCCCCACCGATTTTCTACTGCTCCTAAAATTTATGCTTAATCTCACGGATTCCTCAGTTTTTTACGTTGATCCCCCCTTATCCCTTTACTGCCCCGGTTTTACAAAGGAGTGGGTAAAACAAAAGGAGCGAGGACTTTTTGTTCTCGCTCCTTTTGTGGGGTGCTAGATGGGACTCGAACCCACGACCCTCGGAACCACAATCCGATGCTCTAACCAACTGAGCTACAGGCACCATGTTCTGTTTTCGTAAAGGAGTCATCCTCGCTTTACTGGCGGTGCGGACGGGACTCGAACCCGCGACCCCATGCGTGACAGGCATGTATTCTAACCAGCTGAACTACCGCACCATTTTGGTTTTGCGACGGCAAAGATAGGGCATTTTTTCTTTCTACACAACATATCGGGCAAGAATTTTTTCAAAAAAAATCGAGTGCCGTTTTATCTTTCAAGGAAACAAATAGTTACCTGTTTGTTGGCCTGGCTGTTTTTTTTGAAAAACTTTTTGCGGGGGTACCTGCGGGGGAGGGTAGGGATGGTTGTGATGCTCGTCGAGCCCTTTTAAAAGAGCGGCCCCGGCGTGGAACTGGTCGCGCGCCGGGGCCGGATAGGGTTATCGGGAGCGATACCGGGCTCCTCGGGGGGAGCCGCAGTATCTCCTTTTACACTTTAGCGGAGTACAATCTTGTGGGTCGTTTTACCGGCTGTTGTCGTTACCTGGAGGATATAGACACCCCGGGGCAATTCGGGGGTCTGTATCGTTTCGCCTTCGGCCGCAAATTGGCCTGTCAGTACACCCGCAATCGAATAGAGAGTCGCGTGTTGCAGCCCTTCGGCCTGGATGTGGAGGCGTTGTCCCGTCTGGGCGATGGTGACGGGCTGGCTGTGGGTATCGTCGATACCCGAGGCCGACTTGACGAGAACCGACAGGGGGATATACTTGTCGGCTGCACCACGCGAGGCGAGCTTCACATAGGCTTCGTGCACGCCCAGATTGTTGCTGTTGAACGATACGGTGAACGAGCCGCCCGTAGTGGGGAGCGATTGGGTCGAGAGCTTGAATTTGCTCGGGTTGGCTCCGCCGAGCGACAGCTTGATGGGCTCGGTCAGATTCTTGGTGGAGACGGTGATTTTCCCGCTCACCTGGTCTTTGCCCTGAGCCGCTATCATCGACACGTGGGTCGAGTCGCTGGTCATCTCGGGCAGGTCGGTACGGCCCCAGCCAATATCGTCGATGTAGTAGGTCACGGCGTTTTCATTGCCCCAGCGGCCGGTATATTTGAAGGCCATGAAGAAGACGTCGTTGATGTTCTGTCCCTCCAGATTGACATGGAGCTCGTTCCATTCGCCGTTTTGGTCGGGCGATGCGGGTATGCCTACCTCCAGCGGTTGGAAGAATACGGGCGTGTTGGGTATCGTGTCGATGTAGTAGAGCTCGAGTTTGGTGGGGCAGTTCTCAAAGATGTTTTCGCCCATGACGCGGAAGGTAAAGGTCTTCCCGGCCGTCTTGTAGCTCAGCGGCGGGGTTACAATCCACATCTCTACCTGGTCGTCGCTTTGTTCCTGATATACGTAGCCCGAGGCCTTGGCCATCTTCTCGCCGTCGATTTCGTATCCCCACCAGGGGCGGTTCCCTTCGCGGGTCACATTCTGCCAGCCTTCGAGTTGCAGGTTTTCGTTCTTGACGGCACTGTCGAAGGTTTCGAACAGTTGTTCGCGCGGGTTGCTCATGTCCCAGTTGAAGTTCCGTACCAGCGGCTCTTCGACGGGGGTATCGCCAGCGGTAGCCGTACCGTTGAGGTCGACAACGAGCTCTTTGCCCTCGAGAGTGGTAAAGTGAATCTTCGAGTGGAACTTACCGGCCTGTTTGGGGGCGAAGGTAAAGACTACGGTGTTGGGGATGTTCTTGACAAAGAGGGTGCTCGATATGCTGAAGGCTGCCCCTTCGATATGTTCGATCGAGGCGCGCACATAGTCGATGCAGTTCTGGCTGTTGAGGGTAGCCGTTACGGTGCTCTTCTCGTCGACCTTGGCGGTGAAGGCCGGGATGGTGGCCGGTTCGATCGAGATCGAGGGCGGGTTGTTGGGGTCGATGCAGTAGCCCTTCAGCTGGAAGGTCTGCGTGAGCTCGTAGTGGCCGGCGCTCTCGATGGTGACCGTGGCCGTGTGGCGGCCGATAACCGTGGGGTTGTAGGTGAAGACTACGGCTTGCGAGGGCTCGGTAGTCGATTGTACCGAGGCGCTGAAGTATTTGGCGTCCTTACCCGTGAGGGTGATGGTTACCGGTTTGTCGAGGTTGGCCTGGGTGATGGTGACGGTGGGGTAGTCGACCGACTTGTTGAGTTGGGTCGACAGCTCGGTAAAGGTGGTGGGCGATACCGTCAGGGTAGGTTCGGTGGGGACGGGTGCACTGCCTTCGGTCTTCTGGAAGCTGAAGTCGTCGAACAGCACAGAGGCATTCTTGGCCACCATCACGTTGAAGTAGAAACGGGTAGCCCCTTCGGGGAAGGTAGTCTCGACCGTCTTTTCGGTCCAGGAGTCGGCGGTGAAGAAGTCGGTTTTCAGCTTGTCGCTGTCGTGTTCGAGCTCACCGTCGCGCGGCGATTCCCAATAGCAGTTCAGTTTGACGTCGCTGCCGTTTTGCGAAGTCAGCACCTTGTACTTGATACGCAGGCGGTAGGTGGCTCCCGGCTCGAAGTTGGCAATCTCTTGGCTCAAATAGCTTTCGTCTCGCGTAGCTTTGGTAACTTTCAGGGCCTGTTCACCCTCGACCTTGTCGGTAGATTCTACATCCACGGTGATTCCTGTGGTACTCCATTCGTCGAAGGTGGTTCCAAAGAGGAAGTTGGAAGAGGAGTCTTCGAATCCCGGGTTGGATAACATCTCGTCGGCTGCAAAAGTGCTGGTAGCCAGCAGCCACAGGGGGAGGAGTAATAGTAATTTTTTCATATAAAAAAGTGAGTTAAAGGTAGGGAAGAGCCCGACGTCAAGGCCCCTCCATACGGTTAGAAATTAGAATATGGATGATTTTTATCGGATGGTATGTGTCGGGGTGAAACCGCTGTTTTTTACGGAATACATATCCCCTTGGGTCGAGTAGATTTTTTGCATAAAAAGTGAGTTATACGATTAACTATTCTATATATTTTCTCTTGGGGGGATAAATATAGAATACACTTTTACGAAAAACATAAAAGCATATATTCTTTTTATTGTTTTTTAACAGGTTGGTTTAACCTATTTTTAGCAATGTGAAAAAGATTTTCAGAAGGGGCTTCTGCTGTGACATGCTTTGTTAAGTTTCTGTAAAATAGATTGTTGTTTGTGCCTATGATTTTACGCTTCGGTTTCGGTATCGCAGAGGCGACAGTCCGGCATTGGTCTTAAAGAACTTGCCGAAGGCCGATTGGTCCGAAAAATTCAGTTCATCGGCAATGGCTTGTATGGTGCGGTCGGTGTGTCGCAGCAGGCGGCACGCCTCAGCATAGAGCAGCCCGTTGATAAAGTAGCCGGCCGTCTTGTGGGTGGTCTGGCGAATGATGCGCGAGAGGTAAGAGGGCGATATGGAGAGGCTGCGGGCGTAAAAGTCGATGGTGTGCTCGCGCTTGTAGTGGCGGGTGAGCAGCGTGATGAATTGCTGGAACAGCCGCTCGGGGTGGGAGAGTGGAGTAGCCGCATCGGTCCGATGGGCAATCCGCTCGAGCACTTGCAGCATCACGACGTGCAGCAGGTGTTGCAGCCTGTTACCCTGGTAGGGCCCCGGTGTAACGATGTGGCGGGCGAGCTGCCGCAGGTCGTCGGCCAGATTTTGAGCCAGATGGTCGGGCAGGTGAAGGATGGGCGACTGAGCTTGGAAAAAGAAGAGCGAGTATTGCTGGTAGGCCGGGTCGGTAGTCAGTTGCCGTTCGAAGAGGGTGCGCTCGCACAGCAGATGCAGGGCCACGAAGTCGGGGCTCTGCCGGGTGAGCGATACCAGCAGGCTGGGCCAGAAGAGCAGCATGTCGTCCTTGCCCACGGTGTAGTCGCGATAGTTCAGCGAGAAGGTGGCCGACCCCTGCCGAATCAACACTACCGAAAAGATGTCGGCAAATACCGGCGGTATGGTGTCGATGTTTACCAAATGGCTGTTCATCTCGAAGCAGGCCAGGCTGTTTTCGTATACCTCTTTTACCTGGTGGTATTCTGTAAGTTCGCTCAGTCGTATGATTTTTTCGGTCATGGCTCAGGGTGGTAAAATTGATGCGGCTAAAGATAGGAAATGTTCAGTATTTAACCAATTTCGGCTCTTGATTTAACAATGGCAACCGAGAAAGATTGACGAAATTTGCCTCACAAAAGAGCGAAATGTTTAACCGATAAAAAGGATTACGATATGACCAGGCAATGGATGTATACAGGCGCTTTGGCGCTGATGGCCCTTTGCACGCAGTGCGGTGTACCGGCCCGTCAGGAGGTTACGCTGCACGATGCCCAGGGGCGAGAGATGAAAGTTCCTCTTCGCAAGGCTTTACCGGTAGATGCACCGCGGGTGCGCTATCCGGGGTTCAATCCCGATACTCTGATTTTGAAGGCCGGCAGTGTGCGCCGCGAAGGTGCCATGCCGCTGCCGTGCGATATTTTGCTCGAGCGCGATGTGCCCATCCGGCTGCGCGACGGCGTGACCATCTATGCCGATGTGTTCCGCCCCGTGGGCGACGAGGCTTGCCCCGCCCTGTTGGCGTGGAGCCCCTATGGCAAGGAGATAGGTGGGCAGATGCTCGACGATGTGCCCATGCGTTCGGGGGTGCCCTTGTCGGCCACCTCGGGGTTGGAGAAGTTCGAAGGTCCCGACCCGGCCTATTGGGTGGCTCATGGCTATGCCATTGTCAACCCCGACAAACGGGGTGCCTACATGTCGGAGGGCAATCTGCTCTACTGGGGGCACGAGGATGCTCTTGACGGGTGCGATGTGATTGACTGGATAGCTTCGCAAAAGTGGAGCAACGGCAAGGTGGGCATGACGGGTAACTCGTGGCTCACCGTATCGCAATGGTTCATTGCAGCCGAGCGTCCCGAGCATCTGGCTGCCATCGCTCCCTGGGAGGGATTCTGCGACCACTACCGCGAGTCGGGTACGCGGGGCGGCATACCGGCTCCCGAGTTTCCCGAGATGATTGCCGAGACCTTTGCTTCGGCCCACGGCATGCTCGAGGACCAGCCCCGTATGATTGTCGAGCGTCCCTTCATGTGCGACTATTGGGAAGACAAGGCGGCCCGGGTCGAGAATATCGAGATTCCGGCCTATGTCGTAGCCAGCTATACCAACTCGGTGCACACACACGGCTCCTTTGCCGGGTTCCGCCGCATGGCTTCGAAAGAGAAGTGGCTGCGGGTGCACAACACCAGCGAGTGGTTCGACTATTACACGCCCGAGAATGTGGAGGATCTGCGCCGCTTCTTCGACCACTACCTGAAGGGTATCGACAACGGTTGGGAGCAGACACCGCGGGTACGCCTGTCGGTGTTGAATCCCGGGGGTACCGACATCGTGGGCCGTGCCGAGGAGGATTTCCCGCTGGCCCGTACCCAGTACCACAAACTCTATCTGTCGGCTGCCGACAGTGCCCTGCTCACCTCGTTGCCTGCCGACCAGGCCGTGAGTGAATATCAGTCGGACAGTGCCCGCCACGAGGTGACCTACCGCTATCGCATGGAGCGGCCTACCGAGATTACCGGCTACATGAAGCTGCACCTGTGGGTATCGGCCCCCGACCACGACGACATGGACCTGGCCGTGCGGGTAGAGAAACTCTCGCGCGACGGCCAGCCGCTCCCCGACCGCACGGGCAACCTCATTGCCGCTACGGGATTGATGCGGGTATCGATGCGTCAGTTGGACGAGACTCGCTCGACCGAGGCCGAACCGTACTACACCTTTACCACCGAGCAGAAACTGAAACCGGGCGAGATTGTTCCCGTCGAAATCGAGATATGGCCCATGGGGCTCTACTTCGACGAGGGCGAGATACTGCAACTTACCGTGGGGGCTTATCGGCCGGCCAATGCGGCCATTCCCTTCGGTTCGGCTTCGATTTCGGTTCCGCGCGACGGGTTCACTTATATGCCCGGACAGAAACCGGTCGAGATGATTACCGTGGGGGGTAACGCCACCCAGTGTGCCGACCCGGCCGAGGTGGTTGTTTCGCCGGCCACGCACAATGCCGGGCGTCATCGCATTTACACCGGTGGCGAGTACGATAGCTACCTCTATGTACCCGTGATACCGGATAATACCATGAAGTAACCAAGCGTGGCGGCGGTGCTTTGCCATCGGGGTGAGAGCCTGTTCTGCGGGCTGCATCCGCACCGCCGGCGCTTTTTTCAGAAATTCTCATATCACCGAAAGGGGGGGGCGGCTCATTTGTGTGGGACGCCCCCCCCTTTTTCGTCGAGGGCTGCGAGGTTGTAAAAAAGGATGATGGAATATGCGTGCCGGGAGTTTTGAATCCCGGTTAATTTGTTTACATTTGTCGATATTAACCGTGAAGATATGGGACAAAATTTCGGATTCGTAAAAGTGGCGGCGGCTGTGCCCGGAGTGGAGGTGGCCGATTGCCCGCATAATGTCAAGGAGATAGAAAAACAGATAGCCGAGGCCGAGGGGCTGGGGGTGCAGATTGTCGTTTTTCCCGAGCTGTCGGTGACGGCCTATACCTGTGCCGACCTCTTCGGCCACACCCTGCTGCTCGAGCAGGCACAGCGAGCCCTGGCCGGGTTGCTCGAGGCGACCGCCCGTACCTCGTTGCTGTGTGTGGTGGGCATGCCGGTGGCGTGGGGCAACAGCCTGTACAACTGCGCCGTGGCCTTTCAGCAGGGGCGCATCCTGGGAGTGGTTCCCAAAAGCTATCTGCCCAACTATAAGGAGTTTTACGAGGAGCGTTGGTTCGCTTCGGGCCTGACGGTCACGGGCGAGACTGTGGAGCTGTGTGGCAGCCGGGTACCCTTCGGGGTCGACCTGCTCTTCGAGAGTGCGGGTGCCGTGGTGGGTATCGAGTTGTGCGAAGACCTGTGGGTGCCTATTCCGCCCAGCTCGCATCTGGCCCGGCAGGGGGCCGATATTATTCTCAATCTGTCGGCTACCAACGAACTCATCGGGAAGCACCACTATCTGCTCTCGCTGTTGCAGCAGCAGTCGGCCCGCTGTCTGGCGGGATATGTTTATGCCTCGGCCGGGTTTGGCGAGTCGTCTACCGATCTGGTCTTTGCCGGCAACGGCATCGTGCTGGAGAACGGCTCGATATTGGCGCAGACCGAGCGTTTTGTACAGTCGCCCCGTCTGGCGGTGAGCGAAATCGACGTGGAGCGGCTGCGCACCGAGCGTAGGGTCAAGACCTCGTTTGCCCAGGGCACGGAGTCGATGGAGCGTCCCGTGCGTCGCATCCCCTTCGCATTGGCCGATGTGCCGTTGCGGTTGACCCGACGGGTGTCGCCGCGTCCCTTTGTCCCCTCCGACTCGGCCACGCTGCACGACCGTTGCGAGGAGATTCTTTCCATTCAAGCTGCAGGTCTGGCCAAGCGGCTCATTCACACGCGGGCACAGAGTGCGGTGATAGGTATCTCGGGCGGACTCGATTCGACGTTGGCCTTGCTGGTGGCCGTGAAAGCGCTCGACCGGCTGGGCGAGCCCCGGCAAAAAATCATCGGGGTGACCATGCCGGGCTTCGGCACGACGGGCCGCACCTATCGCAATGCCGTGGCGCTGATGCAGGCCCTGGGGATTACGATTCGCGAAATCTCGATTCGCGAGGCGTGCGAGCTGCACTTCCGCGACATCGGGCACGATGCGACGGTGCAGGATGTCACTTACGAAAACTCTCAGGCGCGCGAGCGCACCCAGATATTGATGGATATTGCCAACCAGACGGGAGGTCTCGTGATAGGTACCGGCGACCTGTCGGAGCTGGCTCTCGGTTGGGCCACCTACAACGGCGACCACATGTCGATGTATGGCGTGTCGACGAGCATTCCCAAGACACTGGTCAAGTATCTGGTGCACTGGGTGGCCGAGAACGAACTGACGGGCGAGGCCCGCGATACGCTGCTCGATATTGTGAACACGCCTATCAGTCCCGAGTTGATTCCGGCCGACGAAAACGGCGAAATCAAGCAGAAGACCGAGGACTTGGTGGGTCCCTACGACCTGCACGACTTCTTCCTCTTCAACATGCTGCGCTATGGATTCTCGCCGGCCAAGCTTTACTGTCTGGCCCGGTATGCCTTCGATGGCGAGTTCGACGACGCGACAATCAAGAAGTGGCTGAAGGTCTTTTGCCGTCGCTTCTTCAACCAGCAGTTCAAACGCTCCTGCCTGCCCGACGGGCCCAAGGTGGGGTCGGTAAGCCTGTCGCCGCGAGGAGACTGGCGCATGCCCAGCGACGCGTCGAGCGCGATGTGGCTGCGCGAGTGCGACGAGCTGTAATTCCTGTACAATATATATAACAAGATAACGGGCGAGCCGGGAGAGGAGTAGACTATTTCTCTTTCGGCTCGTCGGGTTTGAGGGCCGGTTGTCGTGAGACAACCCGGGTAGAGTCGGCCGGCAGGGTCGGGGTTTCGGGTCGGACGGTACGAGTCGAATCGGCCGGAGCTTCGGGCTGAGTGCTCTGCGGGGTGGTGCGGACAGAGTCGACAGCCGCTTCGGGCCGGGGGCTCCGCTTGAAGAGGTCGCTCCAGAGGCTGAAGTCGTGGCGCAGCATGATGCCCACGCCCTGGGTAGTGAGGGCCGACTTGATGTAGTAGTTCTGGTCGTTGTAGTGGTTGTAGGCCTTGAGCCGTATGGTGCCGCTCTTGTTGAGCAGATATTCCAGGTCGAAGTCGCCGATGAAGGTGTTGTTGTTGATTGTATTGTCGCGGTAACCAAAGTTCCCGTTGAAAATCAGCCGGTTGTTGAGTAACTGGCTCGATAGGGCCAGGTCTACCTCCATGTCGGAGAAGTCGCCCTTCTCGCTGCGGAAGTTTGGCGAGATATTCCAGTTGTCGCTCAACTGTCCCAGAATGTTGCCCAGTTGCGACGAGAGGGTCGACGAGGCCACCGACACCAGCTCGTTGTTCCGGCTTTGCCCCATGTTCATGAAATCGGGGGTGTAGAAGCGGTTCAAGGCCAGCAGGTAGATAATCTGGCGATTCATCATGTCGTTGGTGCTGATGATGCTGCGCACCCGGCGGTCCATATCCTGCGTGAGGGTGGGGAAGGCAATGTCGAAACTGAGGTCGGGACGACGCACATCGCCGGCCACATTCAGGATAGTCTGCACCGGCACGGTGGTTCGGGTCAGCTCCTTGTCGTTGGCAAAGTTCTCGTCGAGGTCGAGCAGGTTGGCCGAGAGCGAATAGATGGCCGATATGTCGAGGTTGGTGGCCATGGGGTCGCCGTGGAAGGATACGCGGCTCCCCTCCTTGATAGAGAAGTCGCGGGTGATGATGTCCTGCAGGCTGAAGTTGTAGCTACCCTTCTCGAGCACGTAAGAGCCATAGAGTTTGATGTCGTCGTCCATCGAGTTGTACTCGAGCAGGATACTGCCCCGGCCGGTAGCCTTGATCATGTCGCCGGTCGATTTGTCCATCACCAGATTCATTTTGGCCTGGTTGGTCGCTTCGATTTGCAGGTTGAGGGCCAGGATGCTGTTCTCTTGTGCCTGGTTGCTCTCCATCATGCGGGCATTGTTGAGGATAGCCGTGCTGTCGACCTGGCTCTCATCGGCCTCGGCCATCGAGCGAGCCGAGTTGGTGAAGGTGATGAAGTCGTATTCGCCGGCCGCTTCGGAGCCCGACAAGACGAAGGTGAAGTTCGACTGGTCGCCGGTAGCCATGTTCACGTCGATGCGGTTGTAGCCCGGTTCGCCCTTGATGAGGGCCGATCCCGTGCCGTAGATGGTACCGTAGTAGGTGGGGCTTTGTCGTTCGGTCATGTCGTAGGACAGGAAGTCGCGGGCATCGGTGATGGCGATGTCGTAGGCGAGGTCCTTGAAATTGTGGTGCGAGAGCCAGCCCGACCCCTTGGCCGTGTGTCGCAGCTTGTCATAGACGGTGACATTGTCGAACCAGATGCGGGTGGGCGAGAAGTGAATGCTGTCGGTGAGTGTGTAGCGGGTGTTGAGGTAGCCGATGCCGAAGTTGAAGTTTTCGACATAGGCGTCGCCCGTCACGTTCAGCGCCTTGAAGTTGCCGTAGAAGTCGATGTGCCCGCTGGCTACACCCGAAACGTCGGTCATCACCGTTTCGACGAAAGGTTGCAGAAAGGCGATGTTGAGCCGGTCGGGGTCGAACGAGAGTGCGAGCGAGTCGCGCGTGGGGAAGATGTAGCCGTCGATATAGGTCTGTTTCTCCTCCGGGTTTTCGACAAACCCTTTCATCAGGATGCCCTGGTTGTCGTTGTCCCACATGCTGAAGAGGTGCAGGTCGCCGAACACGGCTCCGTTGTAGGCAAAATTCCTGACGTCGAACTGCTCGGTGCTGAGCCGGGGCGCCGGTGTGAAGAGGTGCGAGGCTACCAGATTGCCGGTGGCGTTGCCTCCGAACGACACGTGCTTGATGTTGAGCGTGCCGAATATGTAGTCGAGGTCTACGTCGTTGAGCTGTATGTTCAACAGGTCGTTCTCCTGGTCCGAGGCCACCCCGTCGATGAGAATGTATTGGGGGGCATGCGAAATTTCGAAATTGTGCACCTCGACCCGCTTGTCGGCTACGGTGAGGTCGGCCGGTTTCATCTGCCAGATGGTATCGTTGAAGATGAGTACCGAGGGGTTGATGTGCGTGTGCATCTGCAGGTCACCCTCGTTGTCGGTGCGCGAGAATACGGTCGAGGTGTTCACCTCGCCATAGAAGGTCGACTCGGTGTCGTTGTTCCAGTTGAGCACCACGTCGAGGTTGTCGCGGTGGGCCTTGCTGCGCAGGCTCCAGGTGGTGCGCACCTGTTTCTTGTTGTAGGTGTTGGTCTCGACCGAGAGGCTCATGCCGGCAGTATCCTTACGGGCCGAGAGGTAGGTGTCTTCGATGTGCCGTTTCTTGTACCACAGGTGCGGAATCTGCCCGGTGACCGAGGCCGTGCTGCGGGTGTTGTTCATCTCGCCCTCGATGGTGGCGCGGTCGGTAAAGGTGACGGGCAGGTCGAATACCTGCGCCATGTGCAGGTTGGGCTCGATGGTAAAGCGGAACTTGAAGTCGTTGATGGGGGCCTCTTCGGCTTTCTTCTTTTTCGTGTTTTTGCGACGGGAGTGCGGTTTCGGCTCTTCGGGTTGGGGCATCAGCGAGGGGAGTGTCTGGGCGACGAGTCTCTGCAACGACTCCTTCAGGGTAGAGAAGCGGTATTGCCCCTCGATCCAGCCGTTCAGGTAGTCCGAGGTAATGGCGATGCTCTGTGGTGTGTGGCGGTTGTGTGCCTCGAGGCTGAAGCGGTTGAGGGTGAAGCGGTCGTTGGGTGTAGTGAAGGTGAGGCTGTCGATTGTGACTGCTCCCTCGGCGTTGTCGAGGCTGTTGCCGGTAAATTGGGCGGTGACGTTGAATCCCAGTTTGGACCCTTCGAAGCTGGGCATCAACCGCAATTCGGCTACGTGTATGTCGCGGGCCTGGAGGGTGAGGTCAAACTCCGACTCCTGCTGTTTCAGCACGGCCAGACCTTTGACCTCGACGTGGCCGTTAGTGTCGTCGATGCGGGCAACTCCGTTGTAGCGGTTGTCGCCGAACTCACCGTTGAGGGCGATGTTTTCGTAGGGGTAGCCCTTATATTCGAAGTAGTTGACCGTTCCCACTACTTTGCCGGTGGGGGCCTGGTGGCGAGTCTTTCGGCTGTCGAGCTCGACCTTGAAGACAATCTCGCCATAGGGGTTCCCCTCGGCAAACAGTCCGTTGAGGTTGAACTTCTGCGACTCGACGAGGCCGGCATAGTGCATCGTTCCGGCCTGGCCGTTTTGCTTGGCCGAGAGGTCGGAGTGGATGGTGCCCAGGTCGGTCGTGAGGGTACCGCAGGCCGTCAGGTCACGGCCCCGGTTGGCGATGTCGCCGCTGAAGTGCACGTTACCCAGGCGGGCTATGGTGTGGCGTTGCTGGTCGGTAAGTGAGGGGATTTTCTGGAGAATATCGGCCAGCCCCTCGGCCGAGGCATGTAGCGTGATGGGGTCGCACACGATGCTGCGCTGCCGGGCATCGGCTATCTGCTTGACGGCAATCTGGCTGTGGGCGGTGATGCTGCCGTGGCCAAAGTCGAAATCGAAGGCGTGCACGTAGAAGTCGTTGGGGGTACCCGACAGGTGGAGCGACAGGTCGACCGAGGTCTCTATCTCGTCGAGCAGGGGTGCGAACGGGGCCAGGTCGCCGAGGGCGATGCGGGCCTGGGGTATCTGCAGCGAGAGTCGGGTCTCGTCGAGAATCTTCCGGGTCGACAGCGTGTCGGGCAGGGTGGCCACTATGGGTTTTATCTCGATGTGGCTGCTGGGAAGCTGCACCTTGAAATCGCTCAGCGTAGCTTGCCGGCGGTTACCCTCGAGCTTGAATTGCAGGCGGTTGAGCGAAAAGCCCGACCGCTCGTCGAACGAGAGCCGCTTGATCGAGACATTCACCGAGTCGTTGGTGAGCGACTTGATCGAGAGTTTCGACAAGAGGTTTTTCACCCCGATGTGGTTCGGGTCGAACCGTCCCGGCTCGGCCGGTGGGGCCGACAGCAGGTCGTAGCGTATCTTGCCCCGGCGGATGATGGCGTTGTTTATTTTGAACTTGATTTTCTCCTTGGGCTTGTCCGATTTGCTTTTGAAGGCGTCGATGACAAACTGCAGGTTGGTGACCGTATCGGGGCGGGCCTGCGAGATGCGGGCATCGAGTCCGAACAGCTGGATGTTGGTGAAAATAAGTTCTTTGTTGAATACGAGGTCGCCGAGGGCGATGCCTGCCGAGAGCTTGTTGGCATAAACGAGCGTATCGCCCTGCTGGTCGGGCAGGTATACCCCGAAGAGTTCGAGCTTGTTGAAGGGCGAGAACTGTATGCGGTCGATGTCTACCCGGGTGCCCAGCAGGGCCGACAACTCTTCGATACCTATACGACGCGCCCGGTCCTGGATGCCGGGGACCGACAGCAGGATATAGGAGAGCGTGTATATCGCTATGACAGAAATGATAACGATATGGACAAATAGCCGAAATGCCGAATAGAATTTCCTCATATTTAAAACGATACAAAAATAGTGTATCCTTTTGAAAGTTTCGATAGAATCGGCTCTTTTCTTTCGGCGGTGGTTATGAAAAAAAATGTAAAGGCGAACGCTTTTTGGCTATAAATATGTACTTTTGCAAACCTCGAAAGAGGAACGATAACACAGTTAAACGATACGATATGAGTGTAACAATCTTAGGCATAGAGTCGTCGTGCGACGATACCTCGGCTGCGGTCATCCGCGACGAAGTGATGCTGTCGAATGTAATCGCCAGCCAGGCGGTACACGAAGCCTACGGCGGGGTGGTGCCCGAGCTGGCTTCGCGAGCTCATCAGCAAAATATCATCCCCGTGGTTTCCGAGGCCCTGAAGCGGGCCGGGGTCAAACCCGAAGAGTTGAATGCGGTAGCCTTTACGCGCGGGCCCGGTCTGATGGGCTCGTTGCTGGTGGGTACCTCGTTTGCCAAGGGATTCACCACGGCGCTCAACATTCCGCTGGTCGATGTCAATCACCTGCAGGCCCATGTGATGGCTCACTTCATCAAACGCTCGCCCGACGACGATACGCGGCCTCCGTTCCCCTTCCTGTGTCTGCTCGTCTCGGGTGGAAATTCGCAGATTATAAAGGTAGAGGCCTATAACAAGATGTCGGTTATCGGGCAGACTATCGACGATGCGGCCGGCGAAGCCTTCGACAAATGCGCCAAGGTGATGGGGTTGCCCTATCCCGGCGGACCGGTTGTCGACCGCTTGGCCAAGGAGGGAAATCCCAAGGCATTTGCCTTGAACAAGCCGCATATCCCCGGGCTCGACTACAGTTTCAGCGGGTTGAAGACCTCGTTCCTCTATCTGCTGAGAGACCGCGTGAAGGAGGACCCCGATTTCATTGCCAAGAACCAGTGCGACTTGTGCGCCTCGTTGCAGGCGACCATTGTCGACATACTCATGGACAAGCTCTACAAGGCCGTGAAACAGACGGGCATCAAGCATGTGGCCGTGGCCGGCGGCGTGTCGGCCAACTCGGCGGTGCGCGGTGCCTTTGAGGAGTATGCCCGCCGCTATGGGTGGACGGTCTATCTGCCTCCCTTCTCCTTCACGACCGACAATGCCGCCATGGTGGCTATTACAGGATATTACAAGTATCTGGACAAAGAGTTTTGCAGCGTCGAAAAGGCACCCTTTGCCCGGGTCGAGTTATAAATGCAAAACAGATGAATGTCGAGATTATTGTCATCGGCGACGAGCTGCTCATCGGGCAGGTCACCGATACCAACTCGGGGTGGATAGCCCGTGAGTTGAACCATATAGGCTGGGAGGTCACCGAAATCACGACCGTGAGGGACCGGGAGCGCGAGATTACCGACGCGCTCGACAGCTCGTTCGGCCGGGTCGACGTGGTGCTGATGACCGGTGGTCTGGGCCCCACGAAAGACGATATTACCAAGCAGACCCTCTGCCGCTACTTCGGAGGCAAGATGATTTTCGACGAGACCGTTTGTGCCCACGTCGAGGAGATTTTCCGCCGCCGTCACCTGCAGATGAACACCTCGACGCACGACCAGGCCTATGTACCCGACGTCTGCACCGTCATCGAGAACCCCGTGGGCACGGCGCCCGTCATGTGGTTCGAGCGGGAGGGCAAGGTGCTGGTTTCGATGCCGGGTGTCCCCATCGAGATGAAGACGGTGATGCAGGCCTCGGTCATCGACCGGCTGCGCCGCCACTTCGGCGACCATTCGGCCATCCTGCACCGCACCTGTCTGGTGAAGGATTTCACCGAGTCGCGCCTCTCCGAGTCGCTCACCGGGTTTGAGGCACAACTGCCCGCCTGCATCAAGCTGGCCTATCTGCCCACACCGGGTGTCATACGCCTGCGGCTGACGGCTCGCGGCGACGACGAGGCGCAGTTGCAACCCCTGATCGACGGGCAGTTCGACAAGTTGAAGGACCTGCTGGGACCGCACCTCTTTTGTGACAGCGATGCCACGCTGGCCGGAGCGCTGGGGCTGCTGTTGGCCCGCCGGGGCGAAACCCTGGCCACGGCCGAGAGTTGCACGGGCGGCAACATAGCCCACGAGATTACGCGGGTGGCCGGCAGCTCGGTCTATTTCAAGGGCAGTGTGGTGGCCTACGCCAACGAGGTGAAGGAGCATGTGCTGCACGTCTCGCCCCAGACACTCGAACAGTGCGGGGCGGTGAGCCGCGAAACCGTGTTGCAGATGACCGCCGGTGTGCAACGCTTGCTCGCGACCGACTGTGCGGTAGCCACCTCGGGCATAGCCGGCCCCGGTGGAGGTACCCCCGAGAAACCGGTGGGCACCGTGTGGATAGCCGCACGCTATGGCAACCGCGACAAAGTAGACTGTTTCCGCTTCGAGGGAGACCGCGAACAGGTGATTGCACGGGCCACTCAGGCGGCTCTGCTCATGCTGGTGCAGCTGATGACCGAGTAGGTCGGAGAGAAAAAGTTTCCATTTTAATCGGCTAAAAATTTGGAAGCTATTCTTAAAATGCTTTACTTTGCACTCTGTTTGCGAAAGCAGTAAGAAAAAACAAATAAAATTATAGATAGCGATGTCAAAGATTTGTCAAATTACAGGGAAAAAAGCAATGGTTGGCAACAACGTTTCGCACTCGAAAAGAAGAACGAAAAGAAGATTCAGTGTCAACCTCTTTACGAAGAAATTTTATTGGGTAGAACAGGATTGCTGGATTACGCTTACACTGTCGGCTGCCGGTCTTCGTACAATCAATAAAATGGGATTAGACGCAGCTCTCAAACAAGCTGCCGGAAATGGGTATTTAACTGAAGTAAAAATGTTGTATTAAGATATGGCAAAGAAAGCAAAAGGTAATCGCGTTCAAGTAATCCTTGAGTGCACGGAGCACAAGGCTAGTGGTATGCCTGGAACATCGCGTTATATTACCACCAAAAACAGAAAAAATACCACAGAGCGTTTGGAGTTGAAAAAATACAACCCCATCCTGAAGAGAGTTACTGTACACAAAGAAATAAAATAAGGAAGGATTGAACCATGGCAAAGAAAACAGTTGCATCGTTGCAAAAAGGCGAAGGCCGTACTTATTCGAAAGTGATTAAAATGGTGAAATCGCCGAAGACGGGAGCTTACACTTTCCAAGAGGAAATGGTTCCCAACGACTCGGTGAAGGACGTACTGAGTAAGTAAGTCATAATTAGCGCAATATAAAGAAAACTTTCTTATACAAAATGTGTAAGGAAGTTTTTTTTTACCATGATAATTTTATAGCTTTGCATAACGTGCGGCGGGACCCGCACGGATACATTAAATATTCACATATGGGATTTTTTGATTTCTTTTCGAGAGAGAAAAAAGAGACGCTCGACAAAGGTCTCTCCAAAACCAAAGAGGGCGTATTCTCCAAATTGGCCCGTATCGTTGCCGGCAAGTCTCAGGTCGACGATGCCATTCTGGACGACTTGGAAGAGGTGCTCATTACCTCGGACGTGGGCGTAGAGACTACGCTGCGTATCATCGAGCGGATAGAGAAGCGGGTGGCTCGCGACAAATATATCAATACCAACGAGTTGAACCGTATTCTTCGCGAAGAGATCACGGCCCTGCTGACCGAAAACAGCGTGGAAGAGTCGGGCGAGTTTACCGTGCCGGCCGACAAGAAACCCTATGTGATTATGGTCGTAGGCGTGAACGGTGTGGGCAAGACGACCACCATCGGGAAACTGGCCTACCAGTACAAGAAGCGCGGCAACAGTGTCTATCTGGGTGCCGCCGATACCTTCCGGGCCGCTGCCGTAGAGCAGCTGATGATTTGGGGCGAGCGGGTAGGTGTGCCTGTCGTGAAGCAGAAGATGGGGGCCGACCCGGCATCGGTGGCTTTCGATACCCTCAGCTCGGCCAAAGCCAACAACGCCGACGTGGTGATAATCGACACCGCCGGCCGTCTGCACAACAAGCTGAATCTGATGAACGAGCTCACCAAAATCAAGAAGGTGATGGAGAAGATCGTGCCCGGGGCTCCGCACGAGGTGCTGCTGGTGCTCGACGGTTCTACGGGACAGAATGCCTTTGAGCAGGCCAAGCAGTTTACGGCGGCTACCGAGGTGAACGAGCTGGCCATTACCAAACTCGACGGTACGGCCAAGGGCGGCGTGGTCATCGGTATCTCCGACCACTTCAAAATCCCCGTCAAGTACATCGGTCTGGGCGAGGGTATGGAAGACTTGCAGGTATTCCGCCGCAAAGAGTTTGTCGACTCTCTGTTTGGCGATTGATTTTTCAGGAATGTATTTACGGCTGGGGAGTCGGGTGCCGACTCTCGTAGCCGTCTTTTTTTTCATGTAGTGTCAAGATGATAAAGAATAGCGTCGATATTATTACGTTGGGCTGTTCCAAGAATCTGGTCGATTCGGAACGGCTGTTGCATCGTTTCTCCGAAGCCGGTTACAAAGTGCGTCACGACCCCGAAAAGGTGTCGAGCGAATATGTGGTGGTCAATACCTGCGGGTTTATCGGTGACGCCAAAGAGGAGTCGATCGAGATGATTCTGCAGATGGTCGAGGCCAAGAAGGCCCGCAAGATACGTCACCTCTACGTGATGGGTTGCCTCTCGCAACGCTATCGCGAGGAGCTCGAGACCGAGATTCCCGAGGTAGACAAGTTCTACGGGAAGTTCGACTGGGATAATCTGCTTACCGACCTGGGGGCCCGCAACGACGACGATGATAAGGATTTCGGACGCATCCTTACCACACCCCCGCACTATGCCTATGTGAAGATTGCCGAGGGGTGCAACCGCTTCTGTTCCTACTGCGCGATACCGCTCATCACGGGGCGCTTCGTCTCGTATCCCATGGACGAGCTGCTCGACGAGGTGCGCTCGCTGGTAGCCCGCGGCGTGAAGGAGTTCCAGATTATTGCACAGGACCTCTCGTCCTACGGGCTCGACCTCTATGGCGAGCAGAAGTTGGCCGAGCTCATCGACCGCATGGCTCAGATTCCGGGTGTGAAGTGGATACGCCTGCACTACGCCTATCCCTCGCAATTCCCCTACGACATCCTGCCGGTGATGCGTCGCCATGCCAACGTGTGCAACTACCTCGACATCGCCTTGCAGCACATCAGCGACCACATCCTCACCGATATGCGCCGCCACGTGACCAAGCAGGAGACCTACGATTTGTTGAAACGCATACGGGCCGAGGTGCCCGGTATCCATATACGCACCACCCTCATGGTGGGCTATCCCGGCGAGACCGACGAGGATTTCGAGGAGCTGAAGCAGTTTGTGCGCGATGCCCGTTTCGAGCGCATGGGGGCCTTTGCCTACTCCGAGGAGGAGGGCACCTATGCCGCCAAACACTTCCCCGACTCGATTCCCGAGGAGGTGAAGCAGGCCCGGCTCGACGAACTGATGGCTCTGCAAGAGGAGATTGCCCTCGAGAGCAACCGCTCGAAGGTGGGGCAGGAGTTCGACGTGATGGTCGACCGCGAGGAAGACGATTACTACGTGGGACGTACCGAATACGACTCGCCCGAGGTCGATCCCGAGGTGCTCATTGCCAAAACCCGCACTTTGCCCGTCGGCGAATTTTGTCGCGTGAAGATTGTCGATGCCATGCCCTATGAACTCATGGCCGAGCCACTGCCGTCGGATCGATAATCGTCGCGTGCCATGGGTGAGAATACGACAGCCATATCTTGTCTCAGGCAGGCTTTCGAGCGGAGTCTCGAGAGCCGTTTCCCCGCCTATGCCTTCAGGTTGCCGGGCGACAGTGCCTTTTATTGGGGCGCCTGTCCGGCCCATGAGCTGGAGACCTTGGCGGGTTGTACCCTCCCCGGCGAGGGGCGGGAGGGGTTTCTCTTTGCCCCTTTCGACAGCGGGGCATTCCCTTCACTCTTTTTCCCGGTAAAACCCGTGCGGGCCGAGGCTATCGACCTGGAGGCGTTGAACCGTTGTGCCGACTCTTCTGTTAGAGCCGACGAGGGGCCCATGCCGGTGACCGATTGCGATTACCCGGCCTATGAGCAGCAGGCCCTTACCCTCATCGGGGCCATGCGCCGCGGCGAGTTGCGGAAAGCGGTGCTTTCGCGCACCGTGACGTTGCGGCGGCCGATGCTCTCCGATGTCGAACTTTTCCTGCGGTTGGCCGCGAAATATCCGGCCGCCTTTGTCAGTTGGGTACATCTGCCCGGCCGGGGGCGTTGGATAGGAGCCACCCCCGAAACGCTGCTCGACTACGACGGCCGTAGGCTGTCGACCATGGCATTGGCCGGGACCCGCAAGGCCGGGACTCTGGGCGAGTGGGGCGCGAAGGAGCAGGAGGAGCAGCAGATTGTGGCCGATACGATTGTGGCTGCTCTCGAGCGTTGTGGCCTCGACCCGGTGGTGGGGGCCCGTTTTACCAAGGTGGCGGCCCAGGTCGAACATTTGTGTACGCCGGTTACGGTCGAAGGTCGTTTGACCGATAGCCAGCTGAACGATATTTTATGTGCTTTGCACCCGACACCAGCCGTCGGGGGGTATCCCAAAGAGGCTGCGAAAGTTTGGATTGATCGCGTGGAACCACACCGGCGTCGCTACTATGGCGGCTATCTGGGCCCGGTGCAGGCAGACGGGATGCGCCTGTTTGTCAATCTGCGCTGCATGGAGGTGGACGATGGGTATGTGAGATTGTATGTCGGTGGCGGCCTGACGGCCCAGTCGCAGCCCGCCAGCGAATGGTGCGAGACCGAGGCCAAGGCGCAGACGCTGCTCTCGGTCATAAACGGTTAATCAAACAAGAAACGTATGAAGACAACAGACAAACAGGGGTGTAATGCCCTCGTCGAGATTTTGGTAAAGCAGGGTGTGAAACGGGCGGTTCTCTCGCCCGGGTCGAGAAATGCGCCTGTATTGATGGCCTTCTCGCGGTGCGAGGCTATCGAGTCGTATGTGGTGGTCGACGAACGTACCGCCGCCTTCATGGCTCTGGGCATGTCGCAGCGCAGCGGCGAGCCGGTGGCCCTGGTGTGTACCTCGGGAACGGCTCTGCTCAACTACGCTCCGGCCGTGGCCGAGGCCTACTATCAGCACATTCCGCTCATCGTCATTTCGGGCGACCGGCCCATCGAGTGGATCGACCAGGACGACGGGCAGACCCTGCGTCAATACGGGGCTTTGGCTCCTTTTGTGAAACGGTCGTACGACCTGCGGGCTGAGTGGACCCTGCCGACCGACGGCTGGTATTTCAACCGCAGTGTGAACGATGCCCTGCTCACGGCCCTCTCGGGTGAAAAGGGGCCGGTGCACATCAACCTCTCCATTACCGAGCCGCTCACCGGCGAGACCGAGGTCGCGCCGCGTCCCGAGCGGGTGGTTATGCGGATGGCTCCGGCAAGTCTGCCCGACGAAGAGTCACTCGCGCTCCTGAGCCGCGAGTTCATGTCGGCCCGCAAGGTGCTTGTCGTGGCCGCCTTCATGCAGCCCGACGAGGCGTTGGGCCGGGCTCTGGCCCGACTGGCCGAGTTGCCGCAGGTGGTGGTGCTTACCGAGTCCATCGCCAATGTGCAGGGCGAGCGGTTCATCTCTACCATCGACCGGGTCTATTCGGTTATCGACAAGAGCGAGTGGCCCGACTATGCCCCCGACCTGCTCATCACCCTGGGCGGTTCGCTGGTGTCGCGCATGATCAAGGCCTTCCTGCGGCAGCATAAACCGCAGGCCCACTGGCGCATCTCGCAGGGCGACCGCGTGGTCGACACCATGCAGGCGCTCACCCGCCACATCGACGCCTCGCCGGCCCGTCTGCTCGAGGCTTTGGCCCGTCGGGTGGCCCCCGTCGAGAGCTCCTATGCCGCCCTGTGGCACGACAAGGAGCAGCTGGCTACCCGCCTGCACGACGACTATATAGCCCGCATCGGTTGGTGCGACCTCAAGGCCTTCTCGCTGATTCTGCCGGTTATCCCGGCCGGCACCGCCCTGCAACTCTCCAACGGCACCACGGTGCGCTATGCCCAGCTCTTCAATACTCCGCAGGTGAGCCGGAGCGACTGCAACCGCGGGGTGTGCGGTATCGACGGTTCTACCTCGACGGCGGCCGGCGCCTCGTGTGTGGGCGATGCGACCACGCTCTTCATTACCGGTGACATGAGCTTTTCGTACGATGCCAACGGCCTCTCGTCGGCCTATCTCTCGCCCCGGTTCAAGGTGATTGTCATGTGCAACGGCGGGGGCGGCATCTTCCGCTTCATCAAGCCTACGGCCGGGTTGCCCGAGCTGGAGCGCTGCTTCGAGGTGCACCGCGATATTCCCGTCGAGAAGTATGCCGACCTCTTCGGGCTGCGCTACTTCGAAATCGACAGCGAGGCATCGGCTGCCGAGGTATTGCCCCGCTTCTTTGCCGAGAACGAGCGGCCGGCCATCCTGGCGGTGCATACGCCCCACCTCTACAATGCCGAGGTGTTACGGGGATACTTCCGCCGGGCCCGGCAGTAATGTTGAAATTCAGAATCTTAAAAACGACACGATATGAAAAAGTTTGACTGGAAACCCATTAAGGAGTATGAGGACATACTCTTCGATTACTACGACGGTATCGCCAAGATAACGATTAACCGCCCGCAGGTCTACAACGCGTTCCGCCCCCAGACCAATAACGAGATGCTCGATGCCATGGCCATATGCCGCGAGCGTCCCGACATCGGCGTGGTGGTGCTCACCGGAGCCGGCGACAAAGCCTTCTGCTCGGGTGGCGACCAGAAGGTGAAGGGCATCGGCGGCTATATCGACCAGAACGGTGTACCCCGCCTCAACGTGCTCGACCTGCACAAGGCCATTCGCTCCATACCCAAGCCGGTTATCGCCATGGTCAACGGCTACGCCATCGGCGGCGGCCATGTGCTGCATGTGGTGTGTGACCTGACGATTGCTTCGGAGAATGCCCGTTTCGGGCAGACGGGTCCCAAGGTGGGCAGCTTCGACGGCGGCTTCGGCTCCTCCTATCTGGCCCGCATCGTGGGGCAGAAGAAGGCGCGCGAAATCTGGTTCCTCTGTCGCCAGTATACGGCCCAAGAGGCCGAGGCGATGGGGCTGGTGAACAAGGTGGTGCCTTTCGACCGGCTCGAGGAGGAGACCGTCGAGTGGTGCCAGACCATTTTGAAACGCAGTCCCATGGCCATCCGTATGATCAAGCGGGCCCTGAATGCCGAGCTCGACGGCCAGCGCGGCCTCATGGAGTTTGCCGGCGACGCCACGCTGCTCTATTATCTGATGGAGGAGGCGCAGGAGGGCAAGAATGCTTTCCTCGAGAAGCGTGACCCCGATTTCCAGAAGTTTCCCAAATTCCCCGGATAAGATGCTGAAGGCCAGTTATACTCCGTATACGCTCCATTTCAAGGTGCCGAGCGGAACCTCGCGCGGCATCCTCACCGAAAAGGAGACCTACTTCGTGAAGGTGTGGGACGATGCCGCCCCCGACCGCTACGGGTTGGGTGAGTGTGCCCTCTTCCGGGGGCTCGGTGCCGACGACCGCCCCGAATACGAGAGCGTGTTGCAGCGGGTGTGCCGCGAGATGGATTGCTACGAAAGCCTCGACCTCTCGGCCTGGAGTTCGATACGGTTCGGGGTGGAGACTGCTCTGCTCGACTGGCAGAACGGCGGCCGGCGGGTCGTATACCCCTCCGACTTCGTGACGGGTGGGAGAGGCATCACCATCAACGGGCTGATATGGATGGGCGACAAGCGTACCATGGCGGCCCGTATCGAGGAGAAGCTGGCGGCGGGTTTCTCGTGCATCAAACTGAAAATCGGCGCCATCGACTTCGACGACGAGTGCGACCTGCTCGCCTTTATCCGTAGCCGATACGGCCGCGACACCATCGAGTTGCGGGTCGATGCCAACGGAGCCTTTGTCCCCGACCGGGCGCTGGAGTGCCTGAAACGTCTCTCGGATTACGACCTGCACTCCATCGAGCAGCCCATACGGGCCGGACAGTGGGAGGCGATGGCCCGCCTGTGCGAAGCCTCGCCTCTGCCGGTGGCCCTCGACGAGGAGCTCATCGGGGTGAGCGGTGTGGCCGCAAAGGTCGACTTGCTGGAAGCCATAGCACCGCAGTATGTGGTGCTGAAGCCCTCGCTTATCGGCGGCTTCTCGGGTACGCAAGAGTGGATCGATGCCGCCCGGGCCCGGGGTATCGGGTGGTGGATTACCTCGGCTCTGGAGTCGAACGTGGGGCTGAATGCCATCGCTCAGTTTACGGCTACCCTGCCTGTGAATATGCCGCAGGGGCTGGGTACCGGTGCACTCTATACTAACAATATACCCTCGCCGCTCGAGCAGGTGGGCGAGGTGTTGCGATACAACCCGGCCGGGGGGTGGAATTTTTCGGAACTGTCATGGAGATAACCCTCAATCATCGCCTGTGCCGCACCCGCGACGAGGTGCTGGCCGCAGCCACCCCGCAGGTGGCCGACTTTCTTGACGAATGGTTTTCGCCGGCCGATTTCGTGTGGGGCCACACCTCGGGCTCGACGGGAGCCCCCAAACCCCTGAAGCTCTCGAAACGGGATATGGAGGAGTCGGCCCGGCTGACGGTCGACTTCTTCGGCATCACCGCGGACACGACCATGCTGCTTTGTCTCTCGCCCGACTACATTGCCGGGAAGATGATGATTGTGCGCACCCTGCTCTCGGGGGCCGACCTGCTGGTGGTACCGCCGTCGAGCCGACCCTTGGCGACGGTCGACGAGCCGGTCGACTTTGCGGCGATGGTTCCGGCGCAGGTGGTTGAGTCGTTAAGTGACGATGCCCAGCGTGCCCGCCTGGCTCGGGTAGGAGCCTTGATTATCGGCGGAGCACCTCTGTCGCCAGAATGCGAAGCCCGGTTGACCCGGTTGCCGGTTCGGGCTTACGCCACCTATGGCATGACCGAAACGGTGTCGCACGTGGCCCTGCGTCGCATTGGCGATGCCACCATGCTCTACCGGGCTTTGGGTAGCATCACCTTTGCGGTCGATTCCCGCGACTGCCTGGTTATCCATACTCCCCATTTTACACACAAGCAGTTTGTGACCAACGATGTGGTGGAGCTCGTCGATGAGCGCACCTTCCGCTGGACAGGTCGTTACGACCATGTGATTAACAGCGGGGGGGTAAAGATATTTCCCGAGCGGGTCGAGCAGAAGATAGCCGGGCTCTTGACCCGCCGCTTCTTCATAGCCGCCGCTCCCGACGAAAAGTGGGGGCAGTGTGTGGCTCTGGCCATCGAGGGCGACCCGTTGTCGCCTGCCGACGAAGCCGCCTTGCTGGCCCGTATCCGCGAGGCGGTCGATCGGTACGAGATGCCGCGCCGGGTGGTCTATCTGCCCGCTTTTGCCGAGACCTCGTCGGGTAAGGTAATCCGACGTTTGCCGTGATTCCCTGTCGGTTGGCAAAGCCGTTTCCGTCGTGAGGCGGATTGTTATCCTTCTATATATGGAGATGGAGGGAATGTTTTAAAGTGTTATTTGAGCATATTCTGTTGCCGGGAATAGATTTTATATCTACCTTTATTCCCGATTATATTTGTTATTCAGTCACATTTGCTATTTTAAACATGAAGAACATGCGACATGTATTAGGAGTTACGCTCCTATGGGTCGCGGCTGTAACCGTAGCCCAACCCCCTGTTTACCTTGATGATACAAAGCCTGTTGAAGATCGCGTAGAAGATGCCCTTTCGCGTATGACTCTCGAAGAGAAGGTGGCCTTGTGTCATGCTCAATCGAAATTTAGTTCACCGGGAGTTCCCCGTTTGGGCCTGCCCGAAAACTGGATGACCGACGGTCCGCACGGTATTCGTTCCGAACTTTTGTGGGATGAATGGAGTCCGGCCGGTTGGACCAACGACTCGTGCATGGCCTTCCCGGCCTTGACCTGTCTGGCCGCTACGTGGAACCCCGATATGGCTCTGCGCTATGGCCGGGCTTTGGGCGAGGAGGCGCGTTACCGGAACAAGAACGTGCTGTTGGGCCCCGGCGTAAATATCTACCGCACGCCGTTGAACGGGCGCAACTTCGAGTATATGGGCGAAGACCCTTACCTGGCCTCCGAGCTGGCAGTACCTTATATCCAAGGGGTGCAGTCGTGCGGTGTGGCCGCCTGCGTGAAACACTTTGCGCTCAACAATCAGGAGAAAGACCGGCACTATGTCGATGTGGAGCTGAGCGACCGGGCCCTCTACGAAATCTATCTGCCGGCCTTTCAGGCCGCCGTGCAGCGGGGAAAGGTATGGTCGATTATGGGGTCGTTCAATCGCTACCAGGGACAGTACTGCTGCCATAACCAACGGCTGCTCAACGATATTTTGCGGGGCGAATGGGGCTTCGACGGGGTGGTCATCTCCGATTGGGGTGCCGTGCACAATACCCTCGAGGCGGCCTATAACGGACTCGATTTGGAATTTGGTTCTCTCACCGACGGTATGGAGTTCAGTGTCGACAATGCCTACGACGACTACTACCTGTCTCGTCGGTTCCTTGAGTTGTTGAAGTCGGGGAGCATCCCCGAGTCGGTGGTTGACGGGAAGGTTCGTAATATCCTGCGGTTGATGTTCCGTACGACGATGAACCGAAACCGTCCCTACGGCTCGTTCAAGAATCGGGCTCATGGCGAGGTTGCCCGGCAGATAGCCGAGGAGGGAATCGTGTTGTTGCAGAATCGCGACAACGTGTTGCCTATCCAGCTGGAGAAGATCCGCAAGATATTGGTGGTGGGCGAGAATGCCATCAAGATGATGACCGTGGGCGGCGGCAGCTCGTCGCTGAAAGCCTGGTACGAAGTGTCGCCGTTGGAGGGGCTTCGGGCCCGGATAGGCGATGTGGCCGAGGTGGTGTATGCCCGGGGCTATGCCAGTCCCGACCCGCCGAAGAGTGTCATGTATACCATCCCTTCGTTGCAGACCGACCGCTCGGCCGACGACCTGCTGGCCGAGGCGGTAGCTTTGGCCCGGGAGGCCGACTACGTGATTTTTGTGGGTGGTCTCAATAAGAACGGGCATCAGGATTGCGAGGGAGGCGACCGAAAGAGCTACAGTCTGCCCTACGACCAGGACCGCCTGATCGAGGCCTTGGCCGAGGTCAACCCCCGCACCGTGGTGGTACTCGTCTCGGGCAACAGCGTGGCCATGCCCTGGGCCGACCGGGTAGGTGCCATTGTCGAGGGTTGGTATTGCGGCAGCGAGGCCGGTAATGCTCTGGCCGCTGTGCTGACGGGCGATGTGAACCCGTCGGGTAAACTGCCCTTCACGATGTGTGAACGCCTGGAAGATTATCACGCTCATGCCTTGAACGACTCGCTGGTCTATCCCGGAGTCAATCATCGCGAGGTGTACAAGGACGACATTTTCGTGGGCTATCGCTGGAGCGACAAGCAGAAGAAAGACCGCCGTCCGCTCTTCTGTTTTGGCCACGGATTGAGCTATACCACATTCGAGTATGGCAAGGCGGTGCTCGACCGCAAGCAGATGACGGCGGCCGACAGCCTGCGGGTGCGTGTATCGGTGAAGAACACGGGCAGCCGTGCCGGAGCCGAGGTGGTTCAGCTCTACGTGTCGGACCTGAAGTCGTCGCTTCCCCGTCCGATCAAGGAGCTGAAGGGATTCAGTAAAGTGATGCTGCAACCGGGCGAGAGTCGCGAGGTAGAGTTCGTGCTCGACCGTACGAGTCTCTCGTATTTCGACGATGCGAAACATGCGTGGGTAGCCGAGCCGGGACACTTCGAGGTGCTTATCGGCGCCTCGGCCGAGGATATTCGTTCGCGTGCCGGATTTGAATTGAAACCATAGTCTCTGCGACAAGAATATGACTTTTTGTTATTAACCTTCAAAATAATTATCATGAGATCTTTTCTAAAACCCCTGTGGGCTGCCGCGCTGTTATTCCCTTTGCAGGCGGCCATGGCCCAAACACCTGTTTATCTCGATGATTCGAAACCCATCGAAGATCGAGTAGAAGATGCCCTTTCGCGAATGACCCTCGAAGAGAAAGTGGCCTTGTGTCACGCTCAATCGAAGTTCAGTTCGGCGGGAGTCCCCCGTTTGGGTCTGCCCGAGAACTGGATGACCGACGGTCCTCATGGCATACGTCCCGAAGTGGCTTGGGATGAATGGAACCAGGCCGGCTGGACCAACGACTCGTGCATGGCCTTCCCGGCCTTGACCTGTCTGGCCGCTACGTGGAACCCCGACATGTCTCTGCGTTATGGTCGGGCCATAGGCGAGGAGGCCCGGTACCGGAACAAGAATGTACTGTTGGGTCCCGGCGTGAATATCTACCGCACGCCGTTGAACGGGCGCAACTTCGAGTATATGGGCGAAGACCCTTACCTGGCTTCCGAGATGGTGGTTCCCTACATCCAGGGAGTACAGTCGTGCGGAGTAGCCGCCTGTGTGAAACACTTTGCCCTGAACAACCAGGAGGAAGACCGCTATACTGTCGATGTCGAGGTGAGCGACCGGGCCCTCTACGAAATCTATCTGCCGGCTTTCAAGGCGGCGGTACAGCGAGGCAAGGCATGGGCCATCATGGGTTCTTATAATTGCTACAAGGGGCAGCATTGCTGTCACAACCAATATCTGCTTAATGATATTTTGCGGGGCGAATGGGGCTTCGACGGCGTCGTTGTCTCCGACTGGGGTGGCGTTCACAATACCCGGGAGGCTGCCTATAACGGTCTCGACATGGAGTTCGGTACCGGTACCGACGGCTTGTCGGTGAGTGCGAGCGATGCTTATAACCACTACTTCCTGGCCCGGCCTTTCCTCGAGCAGATAAAGGCCGGGGTGATACCCGAGTCGGTGGTCGACGGTAAGGTGCGTAATATTCTGCGAATGATGTTCCGCACGACGATGAATCCCAACCGTCCCTATGGTTCGTTCGAGGATCCGGCTCATGGCGAGGCTGCCCGGCAGATAGCCGAGGAGGGAATCGTGCTGTTGCAGAACCGCGACAATACGTTGCCTATCCAGTTGGAGAAGACTCGCAAGATATTGGTCGTAGGCGAGAATGCCATCAAGATGATGACCGTGGGCGGCGGCAGCTCGTCGCTGAAGGCACAGTACGAGGTTTCGCCTCTGGACGGCCTGCGGGCAAGAGTGGGCAGTGCCGCCGAGGTGGTATATGCCCGTGGTTATGTAGGCAATACCGACGGTTCCTATAATGGTGTGGTTTCGAAGGTAGACCTGTCGGAATCGCGCTCGGCCGACGAACTGCTGGCCGAGGCTGTGGCTTTGGCCCGTGAGGCCGACTACGTGATTTTTGTGGGTGGCCTCAATAAGAACAGTCACCAGGATTGCGAGGGAGGCGACCGTTATGACTATGGTTTGCCCTACAATCAGGACCGACTGATCGAGGCCTTGGCCGAGGTCAACCCCCGCACCGTCGTGGTGCTTGTCTCGGGCAACAGTGTGGCCATGCCCTGGGCCGACCGGGTAGGAGCTATTGTCGAGGGCTGGTATTGTGGCAGCGAGGCCGGCAATGCCCTGGCTGCCGTGTTGGTGGGCGATGTGAACCCGTCGGGCAAACTGCCCTTCACGATGTGCACCCGTCTCGAAGATTATCACGCGCATGCCCTGAACGACTCGTTGGTTTACCCCGGAGTCGACCATCGTGAGATATACAAGGACGATATTTTCGTGGGCTATCGCTGGAGCGACAAGCAGAAGAAAAGCCATCGTCCGCTCTTCTGCTTCGGTCACGGGTTGAGCTATACCACATTCGAGTATGGCAAGGCGGTGCTCGACCGCAAGCAGATGACGGAGGCCGACAGCCTGCGGGTGTGTGTATCGGTGAAGAACACGGGTAGCCGTGCCGGAGCCGAGGTGGTACAACTCTACGTGTCGGATCTGAAGTCGTCGCTGCCCCGTCCGATCAAGGAGCTGAAGGGATTCCGCAAAGTGATGCTGCAACCGGGTGAGAGCCGCGAGGTAGAGTTCGTGCTCGACCGTACGAGTCTCTCGTATTTCGACGATGCGAAACATGCGTGGGTAGCCGAGCCGGGACGCTTCGAGGTGCTCATCGGGGCTTCGGCCGAGGATATTCGTTCGCGTGCCGGATTTGAATTGAAATAGTCTCCCGTACCGTATCGCAATACGGAGTGGATATAACAAAAGAAGCTGTCGTCCCGTCCAGGGGTGACAGCTTCTTCTGTATGATAAGGGTAAGATATTGTCGTGGTGTTTATCCGAATTTGCTGATTTTGCGTAACCGCTCTTCGTCGATAATCTGGATGCGGCGGCCGTCGACCGTGATGATTTTTTCGTTGGTAAAACTCGACAAGGTGCGGATGGCATTCGAGGTGGTCATGTTCGAGAGGTTGGCCAGGTCTTCACGGGCCATGTAGATGTTGAGGGTGAGTCCGTCTTCCTCGACGCCGTAGTTCTCTTTGAGTACTAGCAGCGATTCGGCCAGCCGGCCCCGGATGTGCTTCTGGGTGAGGTTCACCGTGCGGGCATCCGATATGCCCAGATCGTTGGAGAGTTCCTTGATGAAGAACCAGGCCAGCCCGTTGTTTTGGCGGATATACTTCTCGACCAGGGGCATGGGCAGAGAACCGATGGTAGAACTTTCGATGGCGGCTGCGGCGGTCACGTAGGCTTCGCGGGAGAAGTAGGCCCGGTAGCCGAAGTACTGAACCGGACGAATCAACCGGATAATCTGGCTGCGGCCTCCCACGCCGTCCTTATAGATTTTTACTTTCCCCTTCAATAAGCACATGAGTTGCGAGGGAGTTTCGCCTTCGCTGTATATGATTTCGTTTTTTTTGAAATTCTGAATCTTGAAATTTTCGGCAATAATGCGTTTTTCCTCACTTTCGAGCAACGCCCAAAAGTCGGACATCTCTTCTTGTAGTATAGACTCCAGTGTGCTTTTCTTGACCATTTGCCTTATAACTATGTTTTACAGCACAAAAGTAACTAAAAAATTGATATATCGTTTCTTAAAAGAGGAAAAATATCTAATTTTATAAGAAATAGAGCTTTAGAATAAAAAAAATAAGGAAGGAGAATAAATTCTCCCTCCTTTTGAGCCGCTCAGGCAAATCTTGTTACAATTTGTTATTGATGAGGTATCGCTCGGCATCGATGGCGGCTTTGCAACCCGAGGCGGCGGCAGTGATAGCCTGACGATAACGGGGGTCGGCTACGTCGCCAGCGGCAAATACACCGGGCAGATTGGTCTCGGTCGTGAAGGGCTTGGTAACGATATAGCCGTTTTCGTCGAGTTCGATGGCACCTTTGAATATATCGGTGTTGGGTTTGTGCCCGATGGCCAGGAAGAACCCGTCGATAGCCAGGTCGTATCGCTCTTCGTGGTCGGTATCTTTCCCTTTGACCAGATGCACGCCCTCTACACCGTTCTCGCCGAACAATCCTTCGGCCTGGGTCTCGAACAGGATTTCGATGTTGGGGTTTTCGATTACCCGCTGTTGCATGATATTGGAGGCACGCAGGTAGTTCTTGCGCACAATCAGATAGACCTTCGAGGCGAGGTGCGACAGGTATTCGGCCTCTTCGCAGGCGGTATCGCCGCCGCCTACGACGGCCACGATTTTCTTACGGTAGAAAAATCCGTCGCAGGTAGCACAGGCCGATACGCCCATGCCGGCATATTTGGCCTCGTCGGGGAGGCCCAGGTACTTGGCCGAGGCGCCGGTCGAGATGATTACGGCATCGGCCTCGACCACCTTCTCGCCCTCGATGGTGATGCGGTAGGGGCGGGTCGAAAAGTCGGCGGCGGTAGCGATACCGCGGCGAATGTCGGTACCGAATCGGGCAGCCTGTTTTTTCAGGTCTTCCATCATGTCGAATCCCGATATACCTTCGGGGTAACCGGGAAAGTTCTCTATTTCGCTGGTGGTCGTGAGTTGTCCACCGGGTTGCATGCCCTCGTAGAGGACGGGTGCCAGATTGGCCCGCGAGGCATATATGGCGGCGGTATAACCGGCCGGTCCCGACCCGATGATGAGGCAACGGATTCGTTCGTTCTGTTCCATAGTTTTATTTCGTTTTTAAGTGATTAGCGTAAATCGATGACTTCGGCCTTGGGGTATTGTTTCTTGTCGAAAACAAAGGTGGCATCGGAAAAGTTCTGCCCGGTGACCAGTCGCGACAGGGCGATGGTGCTGTGCGTGCGGTCGCTGTAATAGATCTGGAACGACTGGGGCATCCAGTTCGATGCGTTTACGGTGAGTACCACCCGGTCTATCTGGGTTCCCTTCTTCTTGGGGGTAAGCTCGGCCACCCGTTGCTGGCTGTTCTTGGCCTTCAAGGCCTTGACGTTGAATTTCTGCTTGTAGGTGGTGATGAGCGTGTAGGGGTTGATCGAGGCAATTTCGGCCGGGGTGGGTTCGGTAAGGTTCACCTCTTCGGAGGCTTTTACATAGGCCCATTGCAGTTGGCCGTTGTACCAGACGGTCATGGCGGGGGTTGTCCAGTAGAACTTGTCGCCCGACAGTTTTATGGTGCCCGACTGTTTGTCGACCGGTTCGTTCAGGGCGTTGTATACGGTGAGGGTAAACGCAGCCGACAGGTCGCCCGAGCGGCGTATTTTTTCGACCACCCGGTCGAGTGCGGCGGTGCCGTTTTGAGCCTGTGCCACCTGGGCATTGGCCAGGAGCAGAGTAGCGCAGAAAAGAAGGATGCGACTTAGTTTCATTTCATTAGGTCTAATTTGTTTTCAAGAGCCATGATGTCCGAGATTAACACCTGACGGGGTTTGCCGCCTTCGCTCGGGCCCACGATACCGGCGGCTTCGAGTTGGTCCATCAGTCGGCCGGCCCGGTTGTAGCCGATGGAGTATCGCCGTTGCAGCGACGAGGTAGAGGCTTGTCCCGATACGACAATCATCTTGGCGGCCTCTTCGAAGAGGGGGTCGCGGTTGCTCATGTCGGCCCCGCTGCCCGAGTCGCTGTTTTCGTTTTTGTATTCGGGCAGTTCGTAGGCTTCGGGGTATCCCTGTTGATGGCTGATGTATTCGCAGATACGTTTCACCTCGGGGGTGTCGATGAAGGCGCATTGGATACGCTTCAGTTCGCCGCCTTCGGTGAAGAGCATGTCGCCCCGGCCGATAAGCTGATTGGCACCCGGAGCGTCGAGGATGGTGCGCGAGTCGACCATCTGCATCACGCGGAAGGCGATACGGGCCGGGAAGTTGGCCTTGATATTACCCGTGATGACGGTTGTCGAGGGCCGCTGGGTGGCGATGACCATGTGTATACCCACGGCCCGGGCCTTCTGGGCGATACGGGCGATAGGCATCTCGACGTCGCGTCCGGCCATCATGATGAGGTCGGCAAACTCGTCGATGACCACCACGATATAGGGCATGAACTTGTGTCCGTTGTTGGGGTTGAGCCGGCGGTGGATAAACTCGTCGTTATACTCCTTGATGGTTCGCACGTTGGCCTTGGCCAACAGGGCATACCGGTTGTCCATTTCGATGCAGAGCGAGTTGAGGGTGGCGATGACCTTGTCGCTGTCGGTGATGACCGCCTTCTCGGCATCGGGCAGTTTGGCCATGAAGTGTTTCTCGATGACCGAATAGATACTGAACTCGACCATCTTGGGGTCGACCAGTACGAATTTGAGTTGGGCCGGGTGTTTCTTGTAGAGCAGCGAGGTGATGATGGCGTTGAGGCCTACCGATTTACCTTGTCCTGTCGCACCGGCTACCAGGATGTGGGGCATCTTGCAGAGGTCGGCAATGAACACCTCGTTGGTGATGCTTTTCCCCAGAGCCAGCGGCAGGTCGTATTTGCACTCCTGGAACTTGCGCGAGGCAAGTACCGAGTACATCGATACCATCTTGGGCTCCTTGTTGGGCACCTCGATACCCACGGTACCCTTGCCGGGAATGGGGGCGATGATGCGGATACCCAGTGCCGAGAGGCTGAGGGCAATATCGTTTTCGAGATTCTTGATGCGGGCAATGCGCACGCCGGCCTCGGGCTTGATTTCGTAGAGGGTGACGGTGGGGCCCACGGTGGCGGTGATGGAACTGATGCCGATGTTGTAGTTTTTCAGCGTCTCGGTGATGAGCTTCTTGTTGGCCGCCTGCTCCTCCATGTTTATCTCAACCTCGCTGCTCTCGCGCTTGTCGAGCAGGTCGAAGGTGGGGCGCTTGTAATGCGAGAGGTCTTTGGTGGGGTCGTAGTCCTCGAGGGGCGGAGCCTGGGTGGTCATCTCGTCGGTCTCGGCCGTTTCGATGACAAACGAGGGGTCGCCGGTGTCGATGGTGAGGCGCTTGGTCTCCTCGTGGTCGTGGGGTGCAGGCTCTTCCAGTTCGTCGGGCGAGGGGAGTGGCTCTACCAGATCGTCGGGGTATCCGGCCGTGATGTCGTCCATTTCGGAGGCCGCAAGAGTATCCTCTGGTTTGATGTCCGTTTGGGACATTTCATCGGGCGTTGGTTCCGTTTGAGCAGTTTCGGGTACGGTATCCTCCGGGGTTACGGTTATCTCTTTTTCGTCATCCTCTTTTTCGGGTTTGTCGTGGTCTCCGCTGTTGGCCCACTGGTCGGCTTTCTTCCGAATCGACTGGATGGCCCGGCCGGTAAGGTTGACCGATGAGGCGCGACGTATGTAGTCGATGGTCTTGTAGCTGAGGTGTACCAGCAAGATGATGGCGAGCGCCGCAATAAAGAGCGCGGTACCCCAGGGACCTATCCAGGCGTTGAGCCATTGGGTGGCGTAGTAGCCGTGGTATCCGCCCAGGTAGAGGAAGGTGCCCTGGTAGCTGTGCAGAAAGATAAAGCCGAAGAAGAGCGACAGGACGATGATGGAGAGGGCACACGTGATGGTGAACCGTATCATGCGGGTGTGCGATACCCGAATGAAGCGGCGCCCTACCACATAGAGCCACAGCGCTACGATGAAGGCCGAGATGCCCATCCAGCGGTTAATCATGAGGTTGGAGAGGTAGGCTCCGAATGCTCCGGTCCAGTTTTGTATGTCGTTGCTTACCGACGAGAGTTCTCCAATCGAGAGATTTTCGATTTTGCTCTGGTCTACACTACCGGTGAACAGAAACGAAATAAACGATATGGTCAGGTAAATCGAGAAGATGATGAGAATCACCCCGATGATGAAGTTGACACGCTCGTTCTTGAACAATCCCTTGTGAGGTTTCTTCTCTTCTTGTGGTGCTTCCTGAGGAGTCTCTTGAGGTGCACTCTCTTCGGGTTGTGTCGGTTTTATTGGGTTTTCTTCTTGGTTCTTGGGCATATTGGGAATAGCTGATATATGATTGAAACAAATTGTTACAAAGGTAGTGAAAGGTGAAAGCAGAGACAAACGAAAATGAAATTTTCAAGTTTGGCTATGCTGAACCGCCTCCTATCTTCTACAAAGGTAGTGAAAGGTGAAAGCAGAGACAAACGAAAATGAAATTTTCAAGTTTGGCTATGCAGAACCGCCTCCTGTATTCGTGTAGCAAAGATAGGCAAAGTCGTATGTAAAAACAGAGCATGAGCCGATATTTTTACACGAAATCCCCTCTTGGTGGAGCTGACGAGAGTGTGCCGGTCCTACGAGTTTTTCCAGAAATAGGAGGTAAAGAGGATGAGCACGGTGAACAGCTCGAGACGCCCGATGAGCATGATGAAAGAGAGGGTCCATTTGCCTATGTCGGGGATAAAGGCATAGTTCCCGACCGGTCCCGTGGCTCCGGCTCCCGGCCCGATGTTGCTCAGACACGAGAGGGTAGACCCGAAGGCCTCTTCGATCGAGAGCCCCAGTGCCGTCAGCACGATAGAGCCGGCAATGAGTACCATCACATAGACCAGGATGAAGGCCAGAATCTTGGAGACCACCTCGTGCGAAATGGCTTTGCCGTTGACCCGCACGGGCAGAATGGCGTTGGGGTGGATAACCCGGTAGAACTCGTTGCGGGTATTCTTGGCCAGCACTACCAGACGGTCTATCTTGGCACCGCCGCAGGTCGAGCCTGCACAAGCACCGAAGAACATGAGCAGCAGGAATACGGTAGTGAAGAAGGGTCCCCAGGCTACGTAATCGCCCACGGTGTATCCCGTGCTGGTGATGACGGTGACTACCTGGGCCAGCGATACCCGCACGGTCTCTTCGAACGAACTGTTTTGTCCCGTCACATAGAGTCCGGCTACCACTACGACCGTAGCTCCCACGACGATAACGGTATACCATTTGGTCTCTTCGTTGGAGAAGAGTCGCTTCACGTCGCCGGTGACGGCCCGGTATACCAGGGCGAAGTTGATACCGGCCACAAAGGTAAATATCGTGATGACATAGTCGATATAGGCCGAGTGCCAGTGGTTGAGGCTGGCCTGCTTGGTCGAGAATCCACCCGTGGCCATGGTGCTGAAGGCGTGGCAGATGGCGTCGAACGGCTTCATGGGACCTACGCACAGCAACAGGCACAGGATGGCGGTGAGCGATATGTATACGTACCACAGCTTTTTGGAGGTCTCGCCAATCTTCGGTTTCAGTTTCTCGTGTGAAATGCCGGTCACCTCCGAGTTGAACAGAATCAGGCCGCCCTGGTGGTTGAGCATGGGCAGTATGGCGACGGTCAAGAGGATGATACCCATACCGCCGATAAGATGGGTGAAGCTGCGCCAGAACAGAATGCCGTGGGGCAGGGCTTCGACGTTGGGAATAATCGAGGCTCCGGTTGTCGTCAGCCCCGAAACGGTTTCGAAAAAGGCATCGGCTACACTCAGAGAGTTGGGCATAAAGCAGAAGGGCAACATGCCGAAGAGGGTGAAGAAGAGCCAGATGGAGGTGACAATCAGGTAACTTTCGCGTTTGCCCACTTCGTTGCGGGCATTCCGGAAGAAGTAGAACAGCGCACCTCCCGTGATGGCCGTTATCCCTATCGACAACAGGAAGGCCATGGCGTCGCCTTCGCCATAGATGAGGGCAACGATATAGGGTGCGAGCATGAGGATGGCCTCCAGACAGAGCAGCATCCCGATAAATTTCAGTATGACACGAACATTGATTTTGGCCATAGTTTCTCTCGTTAATTAAACAGCTTGTCTATTTTGTGCAGGGCCGTGTCGAGACAGAAGATGACGACGTGGTCGTTGGGCTGTATCCAGGTGTTACCGGTCACCACCATACCGTGACCGTTGCGCACCAGACCACCGATGGTCAGGTCCGACGGCAGTTTCAGGTCTTTGACCGGCGCTTTGGTAATCTTGGAGTTCTCTTTGGCGACGAGCTCCATCACTTCGGCATCCGACAGGGCCAGACATTTGGCGTTCGACGAGTCTTCGTCGAGCAGCAACTGGAAGATGCGGCTGGCCGCCAGCAGCTTCTTGTTGATGATGTTGCCGATGTTCAGCCGCTCGGCCGTCGAGATGAATTGCAGGTTCTCGACCTCGGCGATGGTCTTCTGCACTCCCAGCTCTTTGGCGGTGAGGCAGGCCAGAATGTTGGTCTCGGAGCTGTCGGTGAGGGCAATGAAGGCATCCATGTCGCGTATGCCCTCCTCCTTGAGCAGGTCCACGTTGCGGCCGTCGCCCTGGATGATGATGACATCGTGCATGCGCTCGGCCAGCTTGTAGCTCTTCTGGCGGTCGCATTCGATGAGCTTGATGTCCATGTCGTCGGGGGCATAGCTCGAGATGCGTATGGCAATGCGACTGCCGCCCATAATCATGATTTTGTGGATTTCGGCTTCGCTTTCGCCTGCGAGCTGTCGTATCTCCCCGATGTGGTTGGGCGTGGTGGTGAAGTAGGCGATGTCGCCCACCTTTATCTCGTCGTTACCACGTGGGATAATGGTTTCGTGTATGCGCTTGATGGCCGCAATGTGAAACTGGCTGTCGGCTGTGGTGACTTCGTAGAGTTTCTTGTTCAGAATCTTGGCGTTGTCGTGCAGCTTCACGCTCAAGACGATGAGCTCGCCGTTGCACAGCTCGAACCAGTTGCGGGTCCAGGTGTGTCGCAGGGCGGTGATTACCTCCTCGGCCGCCAGCTTTTCGGGATAGATGAGTTCGTTTACCCCCAGGCTGTCGAAGAAGGCTTTGTTCTCGGGCAGCAGATATTCGTAGTTGTCGACCCGGGCCAGCGTCTTCTTGGCTCCCAGTTTCGAGGCCATGGTGCAGGCCATGATGTTGCGGGTCTCGAACGGCATGACGGCGATAAACAGGTCGGCCTGGTGCACCTTGGCCTGTTTCAGGGTCATAAAGGCGGTGGGGTTTCCCACAATCGTCATCAGGTTGTAGTTGGCGTCGAGTTCTCTTAGCTTTTCTTCGTCGTTGTCGATCAGGATAATGTCCTGTTCTTCCCGGGAGAGCAGTTTGGCCAGGTGGGTTCCCACCTCTCCGGCTCCGGCGATGATGATTTTCATAATGTATACCCTTTGTATCTTTATATTCAATTACCCATGAGGGTCGCGTAAATACTCTCTTCGTCGATGCCGCACAGCTGGTGCAACTCTTTGACGGAGCCCTGAGCGATAAACCGGTCGGGAATGCCCATCCGTTTGATGCGGGGCGTGTAACCGTGGTCGGCCATGAATTCCAGCACGGCACTCCCGAATCCGCCGGTGATGCTCCCGTCTTCCAGGGTGATGACTCTCTTGTATTTCTGGCCTACCTCGTGGAGTATCTCCTCGTCGAGGGGCTTGACAAAAATCATGTCGTAGAGGGCTGCCTTCACGCCCGCTTCGCGTGCCCGTTGCACGGCGTGCAGGGCATCGACCCCGATGGGGCCCACGCAGAGCACGGCTATGTCGTCGCCTTCGCATAGCTGGCGACCTTTGCCGATGGGCAGCTCGTGCATGGGGCAGCGCCAGTCGACCTGGCTGCCGCTGCCGCGCGGATAGCGTATGGCAAAGGGCCCGTTGTTGCGCAGTTGCGCCGTGTACATGAGGTGGCGCAGGTAGTGCTCGTCCATGGGGGCGGCGATGGTCATGTTGGGGATGCAGCGCAGGTAGCACAGGTCGAATACCCCGTGGTGCGTCACCCCGTCTTCACCCACCAGTCCGGCCCGGTCGATGCAGAAGGTGACGGGCAGTTTCTGTATAGCCACGTCGTGTATCACCTCGTCGAAAGCGCGTTGCAGGAAGGTGGAGTAGATGCTGCAGAAGGGTTGCAGCCCCTCTTTGGCCAGTCCGGCGGCGAAGGTGGCGGCATGCTCTTCGGAGATGCCCACATCGAACGACCGCTGGGGAAAGCGCTCCATCATGAAACACGACGAGCTGCCTGTGGGCATGGCCGGTGTGATGACGGTAATCTTGTCGTTCTGCTCGGCCAGCTCGACCAGCGTGTGGCCGAATACGTCCTGAAACTTGGGGGGCTTGTTGCCCTCGGGCTCGCTTTTGCGTTGGCCCGTAGCGGGGTCGAAACAGCCGGGAGCGTGCCAGATGGTAGGCTCTTTTTCGGCCGGAGCATATCCCTTGCCCTTGATGGTGCGCAGGTGCAGTATCTTGGGCCCCGTCATATCCTTGATGTCGTTCAGTTTGTTGACGATATTGATAACGTTGTGGCCGTCGATGGGTCCGAAATAGCGTATGTCGAGCCCCTCGAATATGTTTTGCTGTTTGGTGATGAGCGCCTTCAGACTGTTGTTGAAGCGCAGTATCGCGCCGCGGTGCTCCTCGTCGATGAGGTTGAACCGCCGCAGGGTGCGGTAGGCGTCGTAACGCAGCCGGTTGTACCCCCGCGAGGTGGTGATGTTTACCAGATATTCGTTCAATCCGCCCACGTTATGGTCGATGGCCATATCGTTGTCGTTGAGGATGATGAGCAGGTTGTTGGGGTTAATCGAGGCGTTGTTCAGTCCCTCGAAGGCCAGCCCGCCGGCAATGGAGGCATCGCCGATGACGGCAATCACCTTGCGCTCCTTCTCCTCGTGTTTCAGCCGGGTGGCGATGGCCATACCCAGCGCGGCCGATATGGAGTTGGAGGCATGGCCGGCGATGAAGGCGTCGTATTCGCTCTCGGCCGGATTGGGGAAACCGCTCAGCCCGTTCAGTTTGCGGCAGGTGTCGAACCGCTCGCGGCGGCCGGTCAGTATCTTGTGCCCGTAGGCCTGATGCCCCACGTCCCATACGATGCGGTCGTAAGGGGTGTCGAATACGTAGTGCAGGGCTACGGTCAGCTCGACGGCCCCCATGCTCGACCCGAAGTGTCCCGGGTTGTGGGCCAGCGAGCCGATGAGGAAACGGCGTATCTCGGCACACACCTCGGGCAGTTTCTCGACCGGCAGTTTGCGCAGGTCGGCAGGGAAGTTTATCTGTTTGAGTAGTTCTATGTTATCGGGTTCCATTTTCAACTATTTTATCGACTTGGCGGCTCATTGGTTGTTGCTCTCTCGTTTCCATTGTTTGTAGAGGGGCACGAATACGATGATTCCCGAGGCTATGATGGCAAACAGCACTTGCCCATCAATACCTTTCGCCCAAATCAATGTCACGGCACAAAAAAGCCATAGCAGTGCGATACACGAAATGCGGAACACATTATATTTTCTCATATCAAAAAATCCTGTTTTTTCAGTGTATGGGTATCGACCTCCTGAGTCAACCTACAAATATAGATATTCTTTTGCAAGAAAAGAAAATATTATACCAAAATCGCGGAGTAAATAAAAGATGATATTTTATAAATATAAGATAATCAATCGATTGATGACTTTTCTCAAGCGGGCGTCGAAAGGGTGAAAAACAAAAGATAGCGTACCGCCGGGGAGGGTGGCACGCTATCTCGATGGGGGTGTTGCCGGGTGTGGCGGCGACGGGAGTCTTCACTCGATGTTTTTCCGTACCCGGGTGAGGTACTCTTTCATGCGGTCGGTATCTTTCTGTTCGACGATGTCGAGCAGGACCGAGAGTTGCTCCTGTATCTGCCGCACCTGCTGCGGGGTGTTGGGGTTGAAGAGTATCTCGGTGAGCAGGTAGTCGTCTTCCGAGAGCAGGCCGCGGGCAATGTCCATGTGCTTCTTGAAGGTGGTACCCGGGGCATCCTGGTGCTTCATGATCGAGGCGAATACCAGGGTCGAGGTGAAGGGTATCGACAGGGAGTAGGCGATGGTCTCGTCGTGCTCGCGGAACGAATATTCGAAGATGTTGAGCCGCAACCGCTGGTAGATGTCCTTGAAAAAGACTTTGCCCAGGTGGTCGCCCTCGGTGATGATGATGACGTGCTGCGTGCTCAGGTCGCTCAGGTTGGCAAAGGTGGGGCCGAACATGGGGTGGGTCGATACGAACGGGTGTCCCGCCCGGGCGTAGAACTCGGGCAGACCGGTCTTGACCGAGGCGATGTCGGACAGGATGGTGCGGGCCGGCAGGTAGGGGAGCACCGACTCGAACGCCTCGATGGTGTACTTGACCGTGGCGGCGTTGATGACCAGGTCGGGGGCAAACTCGCCTATCTCTTCGGGGCGGGTCATGCGCAGGGTGTTGAAGGCGAATCGAAGCCGTTGCGGGTCGACGTCGTAGAGGGCGACTTCGTGGTCGAAGCTGAGTACGTCGGCAAAGAACGACCCCATTTTGCCGGCTCCGAGAATAACGATTTTCATAGACAATGCGACAACTTGTAATCTTATTGCTAAGTGGTAATCTCCTTTTATTTATTGATAATCTCCATTTGCTGGTGTACCGACTCCTCGTGAATGGCCTGCATGATCTCTTTCATGAAGTCGGCTCCCATGCCCAGCTCCACGGCCTCGGCCATGCGCTTTTGCAGAATCTCGTCATAGCGGCTGGTCTGCAAAACGGGCATGCTGTGCTCCTTTTTGTATTGGCCGATTTCGCGCGAAACCCGCATGCGCTTGGCCAGCAGTTCGAGCAGTTGGTTGTCGAGCTGGTCTATCTGGCTGCGCAGCTCCGAGAGGTTCTCGGTGGTTTGGGTGGTCTCGCGAATCACCAGCATGTTCAGGATGTAGTGGAGGGCGTCGGGGGTCACCTGCTGGTTTTTGTCGCTCCAGGCGCAGTCGGGGTCGCAGTGCGACTCGACGATGAGTCCGTCGAAACCCAGGTCCATGGCCTGCTGGCACAACGGGGCCACCAGTTCGCGCTTGCCCCCGATGTGGCTGGGGTCGCAGAAGATGGGCAGGTTGGGCAGGCGGCGGCGCAACTCGATGGGAATGTGCCACTGGGGCAGATTGCGGTAGAGGTGCTTGTCGTAGCTGCTGAAGCCGCGGTGTATAACAGCCAGCCGATGCAGGCCGGCGTTGTAGATGCGCTCGACGGCGCCAATCCACAGCTCGAGGTCGGGGTTCACGGGGTTCTTGATGAGTACGGGAATATCGACCCCCTTCAGGGCGTCGGCAATCTCCTGTACGGCAAAGGGGTTGGCCGTGGTGCGGGCTCCGATCCACAGGATGTCTATGCCGTGCTTGAGGGCTTCGAACACGTGTCGCTCGGTGGCCACCTCGGTGGCGGTGTACATGCCGGTCTCCTCTTTCACCCGTTTGAGCCAGTTCAGGCCCTCTACGCCCACGCCTTCGAAACCTCCCGGTTTGGTGCGGGGTTTCCATATCCCGGCGCGGAATATCTTGATGCCTTGCCCGGCCAGTTGGCGGGCGGTGTTCATTACCTGTTCTTCGGTCTCGGCACTGCAGGGACCGGCTATGATGACGGGACGCTTGAGGTCGACCCCGGGAAGTGTAATCGGTTGTAAGTCGTTCATAACAAATAGTATTTTAGGATTTCATTTTTTCGATACGTTGTAAAGCTTCTTTCATTCGCTCTTCGGGGGCGCAGAGCGAGATGCGCAGGTAGCGGTTGCCCCCGCTGCCGAAGATGAACCCCGGGGTGATGAATACGCGGGCGTCGTAGAGCACGCGGTCGGCCAGCGATTCGGCGTCGCGGGCCTCGTCGGGGATGCGCCCCCACAGGAACAGCCCCACTTGCGAGGGGTCGTAGCTGCAGTCGAGCGCCTGCATGATTTGCTCGGCAACGGTCCGTCGCGAGCGGTAGACCCGGTTTACCTCGGCATACCATTCGGGACCGCACGAGAGTGCCTTGATGGCCGCGCTCTGCAAGGGGCGGAACATGCCCGAGTCGATGTTGCTCTTCACCCGCAATATCCACTCGACAAACTGCGGGTTCGAGGCCAGCATGCCGATGCGCCAGCCGGCCATGTTGTGCGACTTGCTCAGCGAGTTCATCTCGATGCAGCACTCGCGGGCGCCGGGTATCGACAGCAGGCTGAGGGGCCGGTCGTTGAGGATGAAGCTGTAGGGGTTGTCGTTGACGATGACGATGTCGTGACGCCGGCCAAACTCGACCAGGCGGGTAAACAGCTCGACCGAGGCGTTGGCGCCGGTAGGCATGTTGGGGTAGTTGACCCACATGAGTTTGATGCGGTCGAGCGGCAGCGACTCGAGCTGATTGAAGTCGGGTTGCCACCCGTTCTGCTCGTCGAGGTCGTAGGTGAAGATTTCGGCCTCGGCCAGCCGGCTCACCGAGCTGTAGGTGGGGTAGCCGGGATTGGGTACCAACACCCCGTCGCCGGGGTTGAGGAAGGCAAGGCTGATGTGCAGGATGCCCTCTTTCGAACCGATGAGCGGCTGTATTTCGCGCTGGGGGTCGAGCTCTACGCCATACCAGCGGGCATACCAGTCGGCAAAGGCCTGCCGCAGTGCGGGAATGCCCACGTAGGGCTGGTAGCTGTGGGTGTCGGGGCGCCGGCTCTCGGAGCAGAGCGCCTCGATGGTATCGGCGTGGGGAGGCCGGTCGGGACCCCCGATGCCCAGGCTGATGATGTCGAGTCCTTGGGCATTGAGCCCGGCAATCTCTTTGAGCTTGCGCGAGAAGTAGTATTCGCTCACCTGGTTTACCCGGTGGGCGGGCCGTATGTCAAAGGGGTTTGTCAAATTCTGCATATTCTCCGAGTATTTTGAAGTTCTTGGTCAACGGCCGTATGGCGTCGAGCGATTGTTTGTAGCGGGTGAAGTTGTCGAACGTGAGGTCGATGTAAAACCGGTATTCCCACTCTCGCCCGATGATGGGCATGGATTGTATTTTCGACAGGTTGATGTCGTAGAAGGAGAGGATGGTGAGCACCTTCGACAGGCTGCCTTGCGTGTGGGGCAGGCTGAAGACGAGCGACGCCTTGTTGATGCGCTTGCCGGCGGTGAGCCAGTCGCTGTAAAGCGGGTCGGCCACGACCAGGAAGCGGGTGAAGTTGCGCTTGTTGGTCTCGATGCCCTCGGCCAGGATGTTCAGACCGTAGATTTGGGCCGCCAGCCGGCCGCAGATGGCGGCATGCCCCGTGAGGTGGTGCTGGGCTATCTCCTGGGCGCTGCCCGCCGTGTCGTCCTTTTCGACGAGTTTCATGCGCGGGTGGGTCTTGAGAAACTCTCCGCACTGCATCAGGGCCATGGGGTGCGAGTTAACCTCGCGTATGTCGTCGAGGGTCTCGCCCGGCAGAGCGGCCAGTACGTGCGAGATGCGCAACTTGTATTCCCCCACGATGTTCAGATTGCTCTTGCGCAGCAACTCGTGGTTTTGCAGCAGGCTGCCGGCGATGGTATTCTCGATGGCGATGATGCCCAGCAGGGAGTGGTCGAGTGCCATGCGGTCGAACATCTCGGCAAAGGTGGCACAAGCGACGGTCTCGATTTCCTCCTCGCCGAAGTAGGCGCGGGCGGCGGCTTCGTGGTAACAGCCGGCTATGCCTTGTATGGTGACTCTCTTCTTCATAGGTCGAAAATAAAAAAATCCCGTTCGGTGGTTGAACGGGATTTTACTATACGTGTCGTTGTTCTGTTTTACATTCTCTTAATTGCATAAAACCCCGTTTTTATTTTGGCGAAAATAAAAATAAAAGTAAAAGTAATATGCAAAATCAAAGTTCTTCATCGTTTCTCTGTTGCGAGTTTGATGTTGCAAATGTAATGAAATCATTTTTGATTCCAAACAAATCGCTATAAATTTTTGAATAAAACGATATTTTTTTTATTCTTTTCGAATCGTAGCCGTCACGATGATTGTGCGGGCATATATAAGAAATAAGAAAAATTTGATATGGAGTCGATGCCGATACTTGCTTTTTTCACTACCTTTGTGTGAAAGATAGAAGGCATTAGGGCCAAATCGGGTGGGGGAGAGTCTCTCTTTCTCTTCGATTCGGAGGGCTGTTGCCGACTGTCGCAACTTAACGAATAGAATGATTATGGACGCTTCGGAAGAAAAACTTTTCTCGACCCTGTGCGATACCCTTTGTGCAGCGGTAGAGAAGGCCCGTGCAGAGGCCCTGTCGCTCACCGACATGTATGTGCAGGTGAAGTATGACGAACAACTCTTTACCGTCTTCGACGACGGTGACGGCGTGCTGGCCCAGTCGACCATCGATGAGCTCGACGAGTGGCGCACGGCTCACGATGGCGACCAGCTGGATGCAGCCTTGATAGCCTTTTTGAGAAAGGTACTGGCCGATGAGCGGGTGAGCCAGGCTATTCACTCGCTGGATGTTATTTCGCCCTTCTCGGTGGTGCTGGTCAATGCCGACATGGAGCCGGTGGCCGACCTCATTACCATCGACGACGAGAATATCTATCTGCACGACGATTTCTGGGAAAAGATGGACAAGGAACTCGACGATTTCTTCGACCAGCTGATGGCCGATACCAAGTAGAACCTCTGTCCCCGACCGACCGGAAGGGGGGGAAGGGGCACCCTCGGAGCCCCTCGTTTGTCGGTTCCGAAAAAAGAAAAAATTTAATAATAATTTGATTATCGAAAGATAAGCACTAATTTTGCGCTCTCAAAATTTGCATGCTTTTTGTAGGCAATAGAGAGTAAAAACAGTAAAGAGTCTAATTTAATAAAATTCATAAGAATGAACGTTTCACATCAAAACACCGACAACCTGAACGCTGTGATTTCGATTGAAATATCGAAAGCCGATTATCAGGACAAAGTTGATAAATCTCTTCGCGCCTACGGGCAGAAAGCCAATATCCCCGGTTTCAGAAAGGGGAAAGTACCCTTCAGCATCCTCACGAAGATGTTTGGCAAATCGGTACGGGTAGAGGAGATCAACCGTTTGGTTTCAGAGGCTTTGTACAATTATATCCGCGATAACAAACTCAACATTCTGGGCGAGCCCATGACGGCCGAAGACATGACGGTCGACCTGGATGCTCAGGACGATTTCACCTTCCGTTTTGATGTGGCTCTGGCCCCCGAACTGAATGTGAAGGTAGACAAGTCGATTTCGGTTCCCTACTACACGATTACGGTCGACGACGATATGGTAAAACGTCAGGACGAATCGTTCCGTGCCCGCTTCGGCAAACAGGTTTCGGTAGACGAGTCGACCGACGAGAAAGACCTCATCAAGGGTTCGATGGTCGAGCTCTCGAGCGACGGCACTCCCCTCGAAGGCGGCATCACGGTAGAGAGCACAATCGTTTCGCCCAACTACTTCAAGAGCGACGACGAGAAGGCCAAGTTTGCCGGCGTGAAGAAGGGCGACAAAGTGGTATTCAACCCCTCGAAGAGCTGCAACGCTTCGGTAGCCGAACTGGCTTCGATGCTCAATACCGACAAGGAGAAGGCTGCCAATGTGACATCCGACTTCGAAATGACAGTGACAGATATTACCCACCTGCAACCCGCCGAGTTGAATCAGGAGTTCTTCGACAGCATCTTCGGTAAGGATACCGTGAAGACCGAGGAAGAGTACCTGGCCAAAATCCGCGAGATGATTGCCCACCAGCTGGTTCCCGAGAGCGACTACCGCTTCTCGCTCGATTCGCGTGCTGCCATCGAAAAAGCCGTAGGCGACTTCGAATTGCCCGACGCATTCCTCAAACGCTGGTTGCTCGCTACCGACAAGGAGCGCAAGGCCGAGACCATCGACGACGACTACTCGCGCATGGTACCCGACTTGAAGTGGCAACTGATCAAGGAGCAAATCGTAAAACAATTCGATATTCATGTCGACGACAACGACCTGAAGGCTATGGCCAAACGTGTAGCCGCCAGCCAGTTTGCCCAATACGGCATGACCGGTGTGCCCGACGATGTACTCGAGCGCTACGGCAACGAGATGCTCTCGAACAAGGATACCCGTTCGCGTCTCATCAACCAGGCTACCGAGATGAAGATTCAAACGGCTATCAAGGAATCGGTAACCCTCAACCACAAAGAGGTATCGATGGAGAATTTCCAGAAGCTGTTCGAAACTGCAGAATAAGACCAGTCGATAGTAATTCGATATAAATTCACACGAAGCCCCGGAACCCTCTGTTTTCGGGGCTTTTTGTCACCTCGGCCCGGTAGTTTTGCCGGTTCGAGGGGCAGGCGGGTTGTGATGCATATATTATTTTTTGTGAAAGCAGGTCCTAAAAAACAGGTGGCTCGCCCAAATTTATTTGGGGCATAACTGTTTTTGTTTATATCTTTGTATGAGATAGAATGTGTCTTGACAAAGTCAAACAGTATCTTTGTTTCCCGGTTTGACTTTGGCTATGGCTTTCGCAACCATGGATTGAAAATAGGGATAGAAACAATTAAATACGTATAACATGACCAACGATTTTAGAAATTATGCGGTGAAGCATTTAGGCATGAACGGTCTGGCTTTGGACCAGTATGCACAGTTTACCAGCAGTTACCTCTCTCCGACCATTATGGAGGAGCGTCAGTTGAATGTCACTCAGATGGACGTGTTCTCGCGTTTGATGATGGATCGTGTGATCTTTCTGGGAACACCTATCGACGATTATACCTCGAATGTCATAGAGGCGCAGTTGCTCTACCTCGATGCCGCCGACCCCGGTAAAGACATCTCGATTTATTTCAATACGCCGGGCGGGTCGGTTTATGCCGGGTTGGGCATCTACGACACCATGCAGTTTATCAGCTGCGACGTGTCGACTATCTGCACCGGTATGGCCGCCTCGATGGGAGCCGTGCTGCTGGTAGCCGGTACCAAGGGGAAACGCTTTGCCCTGAAACACTCGCGGGTGATGATTCACCAGCCGATGGGTGGCGCCCAGGGTCAGGCCTCGGATATTGAGATTACCGCTCGCGAAATACAGAAACTTAAGAAAGAACTTTATACCATTATCGCCGACCACTCGGGCAACACCTACGAGCGGGTAGAGAAAGACTCGGACCGCGACTACTGGATGACTGCCATCGAGGCCAAAGAGTATGGCATGATCGATGAGGTATTGGTTAAATCCAAGAAAAACGATTTGAGCAATGGCGAAAGGTGAGAAGTGTAGTTTTTGCGGACGAGGTGAAAACGAGGTGCGGTTGCTGATGCCCGGCCGTGACGGCTGCATCTGTGACGAGTGTGCCGAACAGGCCTACCTCCTTTCCGAAGAGTATCTGCACAAGAAGCGGAAGAAAAATTCGAAATGGTCGATTTCGCGCGAGGAGTTGCCCAAGCCCGAAGAGATAAAGAGCTTTCTCGACCAGTACGTCATCGGGCAGGACGATGCCAAGCGCTACCTGGCCGTGTCGGTCTACAACCACTACAAGCGCATCATGCAGAATGCGACCGACGATGCCGACGATGTGGAGATAGAGAAGTCGAACATCATCATGGTAGGCCCCACGGGTACCGGCAAGACCTTACTGGCCAAGACCATTGCCCGGCTGCTCAAGGTGCCCTTTACCATTGTCGATGCCACGGTGCTCACCGAGGCCGGTTACGTGGGCGAAGATATAGAGAGCATTCTCACCCGCCTGCTGCAGGTGGCCGACTATGATGTGGAGGCCGCCGAGCGGGGTATCGTCTTTATCGACGAGATCGACAAGATAGCCCGCAAGAGCGACAACCCCTCGATTACCCGCGACGTGAGCGGCGAAGGCGTGCAGCAAGGGTTGCTCAAGCTGCTCGAAGGCTCTATCGTGAACGTGCCGCCCCAAGGCGGGCGCAAGCACCCCGAGCAGAAGATGATTCCGGTCAACACCAAGAACATCCTCTACATCTGCGGCGGGGCCTTCGACGGTATCGAGCGCAAGATAGCCATGCGGCTCAATGCCCACGTGGTAGGGTTCAACGGCGGTGGCAGCAACAACCGTATCAACCGCGACAACCTGTTGCAGTACATTGCCCCGCAAGACCTCAAGTCGTATGGTCTCATCCCCGAGATTATCGGGCGTCTGCCCATCCTCATCTACCTGAATCCTCTCGATCGCGACGCTCTGCGCCGTATTCTGGTCGAGCCCAAAAACTCGATTATCAAGCAGTATGTCAAACTGTTCGAGATGGATGGCGTGAAGCTCACCTTCGACGACGACATGCTCGACTATGTGGTCGACAAGGCCATCGAGTTTAAACTGGGAGCCCGCGGCTTGCGCTCGATTGTCGAGACGGTGATGATGGATGCCATGTACGAGACCCCCTCGTCGGCGAAGAAGAAGCTGAACATCACCCGCAGCTATGCCGAGAAAAAATTAGAGAAAGCAAAACTATTGGCCGTATAAAAAAAGCAGCATTAAAATTTGGTAATTACGCAGAGTTGTTTATAAATTTGTTAGACCGATAAGAGATCGGCTAACCAATAACGAGAAAGAGAATAACCGTATGGCAAAAGAAGTAAATTTGACCGAGGAACTGAAAAAGCATTTCGGATTCGATACCTTCAAAGGAAATCAGGAAGCGATTATCAAAAATTTACTCGCCGGGAAAGACACCTTTGTATTGATGCCTACCGGAGGAGGTAAGTCGCTTTGTTATCAACTACCGTCCCTGATTCTCGACGGGACGGCCGTCGTCATTTCGCCTTTGATTGCATTGATGAAAAACCAGGTCGATGCCATGCGCAACTTCAGCGCCGAAGACGGTGTGGCTCACTTTATAAACTCCTCGCTCAACAAGGCGGCAATCGATCAGGTCAAGAGTGATATATTGTCGGGAAAAACCAAATTGCTGTATGTCGCACCCGAGTCGCTTACCAAGGAAGAGAATATCGACTTTTTGCGTCAGGTAAACATCTCGTTTTATGCTGTCGACGAGGCGCACTGTATCTCGGAGTGGGGGCACGACTTCCGTCCCGAGTATCGCCGCATACGACCCATCATCAACGAGATAGGTGTGAAACCCGTTATCGCCCTCACGGCCACTGCCACCCCCAAGGTGCAGCACGATATCCAGAAGAACCTGGGCATGCTCGATGCCACGGTCTTCAAGTCGTCGTTCAACCGGCCCAACCTCTACTACGAGGTGCGCCCCAAGACGGCGAATATCGACAAGGATATAATCAAATATATCAAGTCGCAGGAGGGGAAGTCGGGCATCATCTATTGCCTGAGCCGCAAGAAGGTGGAAGAGCTGGCCGAACTACTGCAGGTGAACGGGATACGGGCGTTGCCCTACCACGCCGGTATGGACTCGGCTACCCGTACGCAAAACCAGGACGCATTCCTGTTGGAAAAGATCGACGTTATCGTCGCCACGATAGCCTTTGGCATGGGCATCGACAAACCCGATGTGCGCTATGTCATACACTACGATATACCCAAGAGCCTCGAGGGCTACTATCAGGAGACGGGACGTGCCGGTCGTGACGGAGGTGAAGGCCAATGTATAACATTTTATATCAACAAAGACTTGCAGAAACTCGAGAAGTTCATGCAGGGTAAACCCCTGGCCGAGCAAGAGATAGGCAAACAGTTGCTGCTGGAAACCGCAGCCTATGCCGAGTCGTCGCTCTGCCGCCGCAAGATTCTGCTGCACTACTTCGGTGAGGAGTATGAAGAAGACAATTGCGGAAATTGTGATAATTGCCTAAATCCTAAAAAACAAGTGGAAGCAAAAGATCAACTTTGTGCGGTTCTTGAAACTATCATTGCACTGAAAGAGAAATTTAAAACCGAATATGTTATCGATGTCCTGCTGGGCAAAGAGACCAGCCAGGTGCTCTCGTATCAGCACGAAGACCTGGAGGTCTTCGGTAGCGGACAGGGCGAAGACGAGCGTACGTGGAATGCCGTAATCCGTCAGGCATTGATAGCCGGTTATATCAGTAAGGATATTGAAAACTATGGATTGTTGAAGGTGACCAAAGCCGGACACGCATTCCTGAAGAATCCGGTATCGTTCAAGATTGTGAAGGATGTCGATTTCGAAGAGATGGAGGAAGAGGTACCCATGAAGGGCGGAGCCGCCTGTGCGGTAGACCCCGAGCTGTACGCCATCCTCAAAGACCTGCGCAAGAAGATTGCCAAGCGGCTCGAGTTGCCGCCCTACGTCATCTTCCAGGACCCGTCGCTCGAAGCCATGGCCACGACCTATCCCATCACCCTCGAGGAGTTGCAGAACATTCCGGGTGTGGGTGCCGGCAAAGCCAAACGATACGGCGAGGAGTTCATCAAGGTCATCAAGGCTCACGTCGAGGAGAACGAAATCGAGCGTCCCGAAGACCTGCGCGTGCGCACCGTAGCCAACAAGTCGAAGCTGAAGGTCTCGATTATCCAAGCCATCGACCGCAAGATTGCCCTCGACGAACTGGCCGAGTCGAAGGGGCTCGACTTCAGCGAGCTGCTCGACGAAATCGAGGCCATCGTCTACTCGGGCACGAAGATTAACATCGATTACTTTCTGCGCGAGATTATGGACGACGAGCACATCGACGACATTTTCAACTACTTCAAGGAGAGCGAGAGCGACAGCCTCGAGGATGCCATCGAAGAGTTTGGCATGGAATACAGCGAGGAGGAGATACGGTTGATTCGTATCAAGTTCCTCTCCGAGATGGGAAATTGATATAACCAGCGTTACGATACAAAGGGGCGACTCGATACACGGGCCGCCCCTTTCTGTATCGGTACCGGCTCTGCTCGCGCCGGTCGGTGGGAGCGGTCGGGGCACCCTGTTCGACTCTCTTTGGAGCGAACAATAAATAATAAAAAAATCTGTCGAAGCTCTATAATAGCTTGCAAAAAATTTTTATCTTTGCATGCAATAAAATTCTAATGAACTTCATTATGTCATTTGTTGCAGAAAAAGTGGTGATGGACGGATTAACCTTTGACGATGTATTGTTAATCCCCGCTTACTCCGAAGTCCTCCCTCGTGAAGTCGAGCTCTCGACACAGTTTTCACGAAATATCCGATTAAATATTCCTTTAGTTTCGGCGGCCATGGATACCGTTACCGAAGCACAGTTGGCAATCGCTATCGCTCGCGAAGGCGGCATTGGCGTGATTCATAAAAACATGAGCATCGAGGCCCAGGCCCGGCAGGTACACGCCGTGAAACGTGCCGAGAACGGTATGATTTACGACCCCGTGACCATACGTTGCGGCTCTACGGTGCGCGAAGCATTGGCGATGATGAGCGAATACCACATCGGTGGTATCCCCGTAGTCAACGAAAACAAGATACTGGTGGGTATCGTTACCAACCGCGACTTGCGGTTTGAGCGCGATCTCGACCGTTTGGTCGACGAGGTGATGACCAAGGAGAACCTGGTTACAACCTCGCAGTCGACCGACCTGCAGCAGGCTGCCGACATCCTCCAGAAATACAAGATCGAGAAGCTGCCCGTAGTCGACAAGGAAGGGCATCTCGTAGGACTGGTAACCTACAAGGATATTACCAAAGCCAAGGACAAACCGTTTGCCTGCAAAGACAAGCTGGGCCGTCTGCGCGTAGCTGCCGGAGTGGGCGTTACCGTCGACTCGATGACCCGTGTCGACGCCCTGGTCGAGGCCGGTGCCGATGCTATCGTCATCGATACGGCACACGGTCACTCCAAAGGTGTGATTGGCGTATTGAAAGATATTAAGGCCAAATATCCCGACATCGATGTCGTTGTGGGCAATATTGCCACTGGCGAGGCTGCCCGTTACCTGGTCGATGCCGGAGCCGACGGTGTGAAAGTCGGTATCGGTCCGGGTTCCATCTGTACGACCCGCGTTATTGCCGGTGTGGGTGTGCCTCAGCTGTCGGCCGTATATGATGTGGCCAAGGCTCTGAAAGGTACGGGTGTACCCTTGATTGCCGACGGTGGTATCCGTTACTCGGGCGATATTGTCAAGGCGCTGGCCGCCGGAGCCTACTCGGTGATGCTGGGTGGCATGCTGGCCGGTGTGGAAGAGTCGCCGGGCGAGACCATCATCTTCAACGGCCGTAAGTACAAGTCGTACCGCGGCATGGGTTCGCTCGAAGCCATGGAGAAGGGTTCGAAAGACCGTTATTTCCAGGCCAACGAAACCGATACCAAGAAGCTGGTACCCGAGGGTATCGCCGCCCGTGTCCCCTTCAAAGGCTCGCTCTACGAAGTGGTTTACCAGATGGTAGGCGGTCTGCGTGCCGGTATGGGCTATTGCGGTGCCAAGGACATCGAAGCCCTGCACAACGCTAAATTTACCCGTATCACCAACGCCGGTGTAGCCGAGAGTCACCCCCACGACGTGACCATCACCAGCGAGGCTCCCAATTACAGCCGGGGATAACGGAGTGAAATAGATTTTTGCGAAAAAATGATACACTATTTTAGCGGTTGCCATATAATTTTTCTATCGTTGCAGCGTTAAAATAGTGTATTATTTTTTTGATAACTTGAGCCCGCAAGGGTCTCGATAAAAACATAACGCATAACACAATGAAAAACAAATGGCTTGTAGCGGCTTTGCTTGCCGGTAATTCCTGGGCCTGGGTCTTGGCTGCCGATGTAGACCCGGTCATTATGAGAGTAAACAACAAGGATATTCACAAATCGGAGTTCGAGTATATCTACAACAAGAACAGCCAGCAGCAAATCGACCAGAAGTCGCTCGACGAATACGTTACGCTATTTAAGAACTATAAACTCAAGGTGGCCGAGGCCGAGGCTCTGGGCATCGACACGACCGCCGCATTCAAAAAAGAGTTGGCCGGGTATCGCGACGAGTTGGCCAAGCCCTATCTCATCGATTCGTCGGTCGACGAGAAGTTGGCCCGCGAGGCTTACGACCGCATGAAAGAGGATGTAGAGGTTAGCCACATCCTTATCGGCCTCAATGCCCGCACTCCCGAGGAGCGTGCAGCCGCACGGCAGAAAGCCGACTCGATATTGAACTGCATCAGAGACGGTCAGGACTTCGGTGCTCTGGCCGAGAAATACAGCGAAGACGGTTCGCGCCAGAACAAAGGCTATTTGGGATTCATCAGTGGCGGCCGCACCGTCTATCCGTTCGAGAAAGCCGCATTTGCCCTGCAGCCGGGCGAGGTGTCGGACGTGGTGGAGACCCAGTTTGGCTACCACATCATCAAGGTACACAGCCGCCGGCCCAACCCCGGTGAGTTTCTCTTTGCACACATCATGGTGCTGGTTCCCCGCAACGCTTCCGACGAGGTGAAGAAACAGAAAGAGGCCGAGATTCGTGCCATCTATGCCGAGTTGAAGGCCGGGGCCGACTTTGCCACGCTGGCCAAGGAGCGCTCGGAGGACAAAGGCACGGCCGTACGCGGCGGTGAGTTGCCCTGGGTAAGCAGCGGTCAGTTTGTCAAAGAGTTTGAAGATGCCGGTTTTGCCCTCAAGAACAAAGGCGACATCTCCGAGCCCGTGCTCTCGCCCTATGGCTGGCACATCATCAAGTTGCTCGACAAGCGGGGTATCAAGCCCTTTGAGCAGATGCGTTCGGAGATTGCCCGCATGATGACTCGCGACGAGCGGGGCGGCATGGCTCGCAATGCCATGGTGGCCAAGTTGAAGACCGAATACAATTTCGCACTGGTCGAGGCTCAGCAGGAGAAACTGATGAAGCTGGCCCAGGAGATGGGTAAGGTCGATTCGTCTTACATCGCAGCCATTCACAACGACCAGAGCCAACTCTTCTCGTTCCAGGGTCACACCTATACCGTAGCCGACTTTGCCAAGTTCTTGCCCAAGGGTCGCGACGTGACTCGCAACGTGTCGGACTACATCTCGGCCATGGTCGGTTTCATGGTCGACCGCGAGATTCTCGATTACGAGAAGAGCCGTCTCGAGGAGAAATATCCCGACTTCCGCAACCTGATGAACGAATACCGCGACGGCATGCTGCTCTTCGAAGTGAGCAACCGTGAGGTATGGGAGAAGGCTTCGCAAGATACCGAAGGCCTGCAGAAGTTCTTCAAGAAAAACAAGAAAAAATACAAATGGGACAAACCGCACTACAAAGGGTTCCTTATCCAATGTAGCGACGATACCACCGCCACGGCCATCAAGAAACAGTTGAAGAAACTCGATGCCGACTCGGTAATCGTGGTACTCACCCGCGAGTTCAACACCGACTCGCTCACCCGGGTGAAGGTAGAGCGCGGCCTCTTTGTCGAGGGCGAGAATGGTTGGGTAGACCAACTGGTATTCAAGGGCGCTCCGGCCAAGGCCGACGAGAAACTGCCGGTAGCCTTCGTGTCGGGCAAGCTGTTGAAGAAATATCCCGAGGCTTATACCGACGTACGCGGTCAGGTGACGGCCGATTATCAGAACTATCTCGAGAAGGTATGGGTCGAAAACCTCAACAAGAAGTACCCGGTAGAAATAAATGAAGATGTTCTAAAAACCGTTAACAAGCAATAGCAAGTGGTTATTTAGTCGTATTTTAGCAGACGATTAACCACGGCGCTCGGCAACATGTATAAAGTATCGACAACACTATTCGCTGCAATCCTTTCGGCATGCCTTTTCACGGCGTGCCGAAGTGGGTTACGGACCGATGAAGATTCGCTGGTGCAGGTGGGCGATGCCATCCTGTCGCGCCACGAGGTTGTCGAGGCCATGCCCGAGGGACTTTCGCCTGCCGATAGTGCCGAGTTTGCCGAGCGTTACATACACCGCTGGATCGACGACGAGCTGCTCTACGAGGTAGCTCGCAAGAATGTGCCCGACCTGGAGCGCATCGACGCACTGGTCGAGCGATACCGTCGCGATCTGGTCATCTTCGAGTACCGCAAGCGGTTGTTGAGCGAGCGGGCCGACAAGGAGATCGACGAGCAGGAGATGCTCGACTATTACGAGAAAAACTCCGATATGTTCCGCTTGCGCGAGGCTATTCTCAAAGGTCTCTTTCTGAAGGTCCCCGAGAATGCTCCCAACATCGGGCAGTTGAAAAAGTGGTATTGTTCGCCCAAGTCCGACGGGGTGGAGAAGATTGAGAAGTATGCCTTGAAAAATGTCGTTATCTACGACTACTTCTACGATCGTTGGGTACCCTTTGAAGAGATTGTGAGCAATATCCCCTACGAGTTCGGCGACCCCGAAACCTTCTTGAAGAGTCACCGCAAGCTCGAGTTCAACAAGAACGGCTACTGGTATCTGCTCAACATTACCGAGTACAAGGCTCCGGGCGAGGTGATGCCCTACGATTTTGCCAAGACTCAGATACAGGAGATTCTGGCCAACAGCAACCGGCTCGACTTCAACCGGGAACTGGAGGAGAATCTCTACAACGACGCCGAGAAATCGGGCGAAATAAAATGGTTATATCCGCGAGAGCAATCTCTGCGAGACGATAGTATAAAATAAGATTTTTGAATTATGCGTAAACTTACTGATTGGCTTTTGTTTTTCGTATTGGCAGTAGCGGTGTCTCTGCCGGTTTTTGCCGATGACGACGACAACGTCATCGACGAGGTCGTATGGGTCGTAGGCGACGAGGCCATCTACAAGTCGGAGGTCGAGGAGCAGTACCGCCAGATGCAATATGACGGGCAGCGTATCGACGGCGATCCCTATTGTGTGATACCCGAGCAGCTCGCCGTGCAGAAACTCTTCCTGCACCAGGCCAAGCTCGACACCATTACGGTGCCCGACGCCACTGTTTTCCAGCAGGTCGAGGCCCGTATCAACTACCTCATTGCCAACATCGGTTCCAAGGAGAAGATGGAGGAGTATTTCAAGAAACCCGTTACCGAGATTCGCGAAGAGCTGGCCAATATCATTCGCGACCAGGGCACGGTGCAGGAGGTACAGCGCACGCTGGTCAAGGATGTGAAGATTACCCCCGCCGAGGTGCGTCGCTTCTACAACCAGTTGCCCTCCGACAGTATCCCCTATATCCCCTTGCAGGTCGAGGTGCAGATTATTACCCTCAACCCCAAGGTTCCCCAGCAGGAGATTGACAACGTGAAGGCCCGGTTGCGCGACTTCAGCGACCAGGTGAACCGCGGCGAACGCGACTTCTCGACCCTGGCCGTGCTCTACTCCGAAGACCGGGGTACAGCCATGATGGGCGGCGAGATGGGCTTTGTGAGCAAGAGCAACCTGGTGCCCGAGTTTGCCGATGTGGCCTTCAACCTGAACGACCCGAAAAAGGTGTCGAAGATTGTCGAGACCGAGTACGGCTACCACATCATCCAGCTCATCGAGAAGCGGGGCGACCGCATCAATGTGCGTCACATTCTGCTGCGTCCGCATGTATCCGAAAAGGATATAACCGATGCGTTGGAACGTCTCGACTCCCTCCGTACCGACTTGGTCGACAACAAGAAGTTTTCGTTCGACGAGATTACCCAATTTGTTTCACAAGACAAGGATACCCGCAACAACAAGGGGTTGATGGTGAATCCCCAGACCGGTAACCCCAAGTTCGAGATGGGGCAGCTCCCGCAGGATGTCGCCAAGGTGGTGGCCGACATGCAGGTGGGCGACATCTCGAAGCCCTTTGTGATGACCGACGAGCGTAAGAACAAAGAGGTGGTGGCTATCGTGAAACTGAAGAGCCGCATCGAGGGACACAAGGCCAACATGTCGGACGACTATCAGACCCTCAAGGCCATCGTGGAGGAGAAGAAGAAAACCGAAATCCTGAACGAGTGGCTGGCCAAGAAGCAGAACGAAACCTACATCCGCATCAAGGACGGGTGGCGAAACTGCGAATTTAAATACGACGGTTGGATTAAGAATTAAGCGCCTATGGGGCACGATAAGAACAGAAATATGGATAACCAAGGTAAGAGGCATAAAACGCTGGCAGGTGTTTTATGCCTGCTTGCTGTTGGTATGTGGGCTGCTACGACTACGCCGCAACGGCCTTTGCCGCCGCGCGACGACCCTAACAAGGTCTATCTGCTCAACAGCGACGAACTCACCTTCGACAAGGAGCAGAGTGCCGACTACCGGGTGTTGCGGGGCAATGTGGTATTCCGCAAGGACAGCATGTACATGTATTGCGACAGTGCCTATTTTTATGAAAAGGACAACTCGCTCGATGCCTTCGGCAACGTGCACATGGAGCAGGGCGACACCCTCTTTATCTACGGCGATGTGCTCTACTACAACGGCAACGAGCAGATAGCCCGCCTGCGCGAGAATGTGCGCATGGAGAACCGCGACGTGACCCTCTTTACCGACAGTCTCAACTACGAGATGATACCCAACATCGGCTACTATTTCGACGGGGGCAAGCTGGTCGACTCGCAAAACGAACTCTCGTCGGTCTACGGCCAATACTCGCCCGACACGAAGCAGTCGGTCTTCAACTTCGACGTGCAGCTGATTAACGAGAAGTACACTCTCTACTCCGATACCCTCGAGTACAATACCCAAACCAAGATAGCCGACATCGTGGGCCCTTCGACCATCGTCTCGGACAGCAACATCATCTATTCGACCGCCGGCTGGTACAACACCGAGACCGACAAGTCCATGTTGCTGAAGCGCTCGCTGGTCACCTCGAAGGGGCAGAGCCTCACGGGCGATACCATCTACTACGACCGCCGGTCGGGCTTCGGCGAGGTCTTCGGCAATATGGTGCTCAACGACTCGGTACGCTCCATCATCATGGAGGGGCAGTATGGCTTCTACAACGAGCGCACCGAATATTCGTTTGCCACCGACTCGGCCCGGGTGCTCGAGTTTTCGCGAGGCGACACCCTCTACCTGCACGCCGATACCCTCAAGTCGCACCTCATTTTGCCCGATTCTACCCGTCTGCTGCAGGCCTATCACGGCGTGCGGTTCTTCCGGGTCGATGCCCAGGGGGTGTGCGACTCGATGGAGTTCACCTCGGCCGACTCGTTGCTGCACATGTACAAACTGCCCATCATCTGGAACGAGAACTACCAGATAACGGGCGACACCATACGCATACACATGAACGACAGTTCGGTCGACTGGGCCTATATCCCGGCCGCCGCCTTTGCTACTCAGCACAAGGATTCGGTCTTCTTCGACCAGGTGTCGGGCAAGACTCTGATGGCGTGGTTCGACCAGGGGCAGTTGCGTCAGGTCGATGTGAGCGGTAACGCCCAGACCATTTTCTACCCGCAGGAGCGCGACTCTACCCTCACGGGGCTCAACAAGGCCGAGAGCGGATTCCTCACCATGTATCTGAAGAATCAGCAGATGGAGAAGATTATCATCTGGCCACAGCCGCAGGGCAGCATGACACCCATGGAACAGGTGAAGCCCGACCAGCTCTATCTGCCCGCCTACAAGTGGTACGACGAGCTGAGGCCGACGAGCCCCGACGACATCTTCCGCAAGCCCGAGGTGAAGCCCGAGGTGGTCGAGGAGGAGAAGAAGCATCGGTTCAGTCATTAGCGAGAGGAGGTTTTATGAGTGATATTATACATTTGTTGCCCGATTCCGTGGCCAATCAGATAGCCGCGGGCGAGGTGATACAACGGCCGGCCTCGGTCATCAAGGAGCTGGTCGAGAATGCGGTCGATGCCGGTGCCACTGCGATTCAGATTGTACTGAAGGATGCCGGCCGCACCCTTATTCAGGTAATCGACAACGGCAAGGGCATGTCGCCCACCGACGCCCGGCTCGCTTTCGAGCGCCACTCGACCTCCAAGATACGCAAGGCCGAAGACCTTTTCACCTTGCACACCATGGGTTTCCGCGGCGAGGCGTTGGCCTCGATTGCCGCCATTGCTCAGGTTGAGTTGCGTACCCGCCGCAGCGAGGACGAGGTGGGCACCTGCGTCCGCATGGCTGCCTCGCAATGCGAGGGGCAGGAGTCCGTCTCCACGCCCGTAGGCAGCAACTTTTCCGTGAAGAATATCTTTTTCAACGTGCCGGCCCGTCGCAAGTTCCTCAAGTCGAATCAGGTGGAGCTGAGCAACATCCTGAGCGAGTTTGAGCGTATGGCCCTCATCAATACCCAGGTGGCCTTTACCCTCACGCACAACGATACCGAACTCTTCGACCTGCCGGCCTCCAACCTGCGCCAGCGCATCGTGGCCCTCTTCGGGAAGAGCCTCAACCAACAGTTGCTCTCGCTCGATACCTCGACTTCGCTGGTCAAGATCTCGGGCTATGTAGGCCGGCCCGAGTCGGCCCGCAAGCGGGGAGCCCTGCAATACTTTTTCGTCAACGGGCGTTACATGCGTCACCCCTATTTCCATAAGGCGGTGACCATCTGCTACGAAAATCTGGTACCGGTAGGCGAGATGCCCAACTACTTCATCAACCTCACGGTCGAGCCCGAAACCATCGACGTGAACATTCATCCCACGAAGTCGGAAATCAAGTTCGAGAACGAGCAGCCTATCTGGCAGATTCTTTCGGCTTCGGTCAAGGAGGCGTTGGGCAAATACAGTGCGACACCCACCATCGACTTCGACATGGAGGATGCCCCCGAGATTCCCACCTCGAAACCGGGAGCCCATGTGGTACCTCCCACGGTGCAGGTCGACAAGTCGTACAACCCCTTCCGGTCGGGTGGGGGAGGCACGTCGGCCAAGCGGCCCCAATACGACTGGCAGCAGCTGTACAGCAGTTTCAACAGCGCCGGCGGAGGGGAGAGTCTGACTCCCGATACCGACGAGGTGGTGCCTTCGAAGGTCGACTTCTCGGGCGGTTACGTGTCGCGTCTCTCCGACGAAGAGCCTAAAGCCCCTCAGGAGAGCGGTATTTTCCCCGAATTTGAGTCGAAACTGAACCAAAGCGGGCGGCCCGTGTTGCAGTTGAAGGGTCGCTACATTGCCGTGCCTACGGCCGACGGTCTGATGATTGTCGACCAGCATCGGGCTCACGGCGTGATTCTCTTCGAGCGTTTCATGGCGGGCTTCTCGTCGCGCGAGATGGCCTCGCAACGTATCCTCTTCCCCGAGATGATGCAGCTCACTGTTTCGCAGGCCGCCGTCCTGCGGGAGATTTGGGACGACTTGACGGCCTTGGGATTCGACCTGGCCGATATGGGGCAGAACAGCTATTCGGTCAATGCCGTACCCGCCGGGATAGAGGGGGTCGATGCCTGCGACCTGATAGGGCAGATGATTGCGACCGCCTCGGAGAAGGAGCATGACGCCAAAACCTCCCTGCAGCAGCGCATCGCCTGGACGCTGGCCGAGGCTGCCGCCGTGCCGGTGGGGCAGACGCTCTCGAAAGAGGAGATGTCGACGATGGTCGACGACCTGCTTTCGCTCAAGACGCCGGCCTATACCCCTGCGGGGAAGACGGTCTTTGTCGTCATTTCGCATGACGAGTTGCAAAAACGATTCAACTGACTAAATAGCCGAACCTATGCTGGTATTGTTGTCACCGGCCAAGACCATGACCGGAAAGAGTAAGATCGAGGTGCCCGCCGTGACGGAGCCCCTCTTTGTGGACGAAGCTACCCGGATAGCCCGCGAGATGGTGGGTTACTCGGTCGACGAACTGGCTGCGATGCTGGGTGTGAGCCGCTCGCTGGCCCTGCAGACCTGGGAACGGTACAACGCCTTCCTCTCGCCCGAGACGCCTGCGGTGCCTTCGCTGCTGGCCTATACGGGCATTGTCTTCCGTTACCTCTCGCCGGCCGATTTCACGGCGGCCGACTTCACCTATGCCCAGGACCACTTGCGCATCGCCTCGGCCTGCTATGGGCTCACCCGTGCTCTCGACGGCATCAAGCCCTACCGCATGGAGTATACCGTGGAGCTCCCCTCGACGGGTTGCCCGCTGGATGCCTACTGGCGCCCCCGCATAACCGACCGGCTCATTGCCGACGTGCAGGCTGCCGGCGGCATTCTGGTCAATCTGGCCAGCCGCGAAATACAACAGTCGCTCGACTGGGCGCGCCTCAACCGCGAGGTGCGGGTGGTTACTCCCGAGTTCAAGGTGAGCAAAGGCGACATCCTCAAGACCATTGTGGTCTATGCCAAAATGATGAGGGGAGCCATGACCCGTTTTATCTTGAAAAACAGACTCACGACTCCCCAGGAGTTGGAGGCCTTTTCGGCCGAAGGTTTTCATTTTTCGCCCCGTCATTCGACGCCCGACAATCCCCTATTTATCGTGTGAGGGGGCCCTTGCGCGTCGCTTCCCGGAGGCGAGGCTATATTCTTTTTAGATAAACAGCTCGGGCTCTTTGCGCACCTCGCATGCCTTTTTCAGCATTCGGGTCGAGAGGGCCACTTTCAGTTTGCTCACTTTGCGGGCCTGGTGCGGACACACCGCGATGCACCTCATGCACGAGATGCACTTCTTGGTGTCGGTCTTCTGCGGATTGTCGAGAGGAATGGCACCCACCGGGCACAAGGCGGCACAGGTGCCGCACCGATTGCAGTCGCGGGTGGCGTGCGGCTTGAGGGGCACGCCGTTGTAGGGCTTGTAGTCGGGGTTGCCCTTTACCTCGATGGGGGCGGGGATACCGCCCTTCACCCGCTTGAGCTTGTCGACTATCTGTGAGGCAAACTGTTTCAGCACCTGCTCGTCGGCGGCATCGGGACGGCCGGTGGCGTAGACGTGCATGATGGAGTGCTCGGCAATGCAGGCGATACCGGCAACCGGGCGGAAGCCGTTCGACTCCAGCGCCGACTTCAGTTCGAGCAGGGCATCGTCGTAGTCGCGGTTGCCATACACGACCACGGGAATAGCCGGGGTGTCGTGCCCCGTGATTCCTTTCAGTCGTTCGATGGCAATGGCGGGAACCCGTCCGCCGAATACGGGCACTGCAGCCAGCAGCACCTCGTCATGCCCTAACTCGAGGGGCAGCCCTTCGGCTTGGGTTTTCGAGAGGTCTATCTCGACGGCCTGCGGGTCTATGGCCCTCCCTATGATTTCGGCAGCCTTGCGGGTACCGCCCGTAGGGCTGAATAGTGCGATATACATAATCTGTCTTCTCGCTTACTGTTTGTTTTTGTTCTGACGCTCCTGTACAATGGCATCGAGTACCGCTACCGTGGTGAGGTTGACGATGTCGCGCGTAGAGCTGGCGATGTCGGTAAAGTGGATAGGCTTGTTCAATCCCATCTGAATCGGGCCAATCGACTCGGCTACCCCCATCTCGAGCATCAGTTTGTAGGCCGAGTTGGCCGAGCTCAGGTTGGGGAATACGATGGTGTTTACCTCGCGCCCCTTGAGTTTGTTGAAGGGGTAGGTCTTGTCGCGCAATGCATTGTTGAGGGCGAAGTTCATCTGCATTTCGCCGTCGATAAGCATCTCGGGGTACTGCTCGTGCAGAATCTCGATAGCCTCGTGTATCCGTTGCGGGCTGCCCAGGTTGTCCGACCCGAAGTTGGAGTAGGAGACCATGGCAATGACGGGGTCTTGCGCAAAGAAGCGCACCGAGTCGTAGGCGAGTCGGGCAATGTCGACCAGCGTATCGGTGGTGGGCTTGCGGTTGATGAGGGTATCGGCAATGAAGTAGGTGCCCCGCTTGGTGTTCAGGATGTGCATGGCGCCGAAGTGTTTGTAACCCGGACGGATGCCGATCACATCCTTGGCTATCTGTATGGTCTCGGCATACTTCGAGTAGGTACCGGTGATGAAGGCATCGGCCTCGCCGGCTTCGACCATCATCATACCGAAGTAGTTGCGGTCGAACATCTTTTCGTGAGCCTCGGGGTAGGTCATGCCCTCGCGTTGACGCTTCTCGGTGAGCATGTGGGCATAGCGGCAGCGGCGATCCTCCTCGTCGGGGTGGCGCAGGTTGATAATCTGCATGCCCGTGAGGTCAACGCCTATCGAGGCGGCCAGTTTGCCGATGAGCTCGTCGTTGCCCAGCAGGATGGGGTGGCAGATGCCGTCGCGCATGGCCGTCTCGGCAGCCTTCAGCATGTTGGCGTGGTTGGCCTCGGCGAATACCACCCGTTTGGGCTCCTTGCGGGCCATCTCGGTAAACTCGCGCAACATCTTGTTGTCATAGCCCATGAGCTTCTTCAGCCGGTCGTTGTAGGCATCCCAGTCGGTAATGGGGTGCTGGGCCACGCCCGACTCCATGGCAGCCCGGGCCACGGCCGGAGCTACGGCGGTGAGCAACCGCGGGTCGAGAGCTTTGGGAATGATGTATTGCGGACCGAAGGTGAGGCGCTTGATGCCGTAGGCCGAGTTGACCACGTCGGGCACCGGTTCTTTGGTGAGCTGGGCAATGGCGTAGGTGGCGGCCCGTTTCATCTCTTCGTTGATGGTCGTGGCGCGTACGTCGAGCGCCCCGCGGAAGATATAGGGGAATCCCAGCACGTTGTTGATTTGGTTGGGATAGTCCGACCGGCCGGTGGCGAAAATCAGGTCGTCGCGCGAAGCCATGGCCTTGTCGTAGGCAATCTCGGGATTGGGATTGGCCAGGGCAAAGACGATAGGACGCTCGTTCATCGACTGTACCATCTCGGGGGTAAGTACGTCGGCCACCGAGAGGCCCAGGAAAATATCGGCACCCCGCATGGCCTCTTCCAGCGTGTGGATGTCGGTGCGGTCGGTAGCGAACTGTTGTTTCGAGGGGGGCAGGTTGGGACGGTCGGAGCGGATAACCCCCTTGCTGTCGACCATGACAATGTTTTCGCGTCTGATGCCCAGACCCATGTAGAGCTTGGTACACGAGATGGCGGCGGCACCGGCACCGTTGACCACGAGCTTGGCCTCTTCGATTTTCTTGCCCTGTATCTCGAGGGCGTTCAGCAGACCGGCACCCGAGATGATGGCCGTGCCGTGCTGGTCGTCGTGCATGACGGGGATATTCAACTCCTCTTTCAGGCGGGTTTCGATTTCGAAACACTCGGGCGCCTTTATATCCTCGAGGTTGATACCGCCGAAGGTAGGCGATATGGCCTTGACGGCCTCGATAAACTTGTCGGGGTCTTTTTCGTTGACTTCAATATCGAACACGTCGATGCCGGCAAATATCTTGAACAGCAGTCCCTTGCCCTCCATCACCGGCTTGCCGGCCAGGGCACCGATGTCGCCCAGACCCAGCACGGCCGTACCGTTGGAGATGACGGCTACCAGATTTCCCTTGGCCGTATATTCATACGCCGTATCGGGGTTCTTCTCTATCTCGAGACAGGGTTCGGCTACGCCCGGCGTATAGGCCAGGGAGAGGTCGCGCTGTGTACTGTATGGCTTGGTGGGAATGACTTCGATTTTCCCGGCTTTGCCTTCGCTGTGATATTTTAAGGCATCTTCTTTTAATTCGTTTGACATAAATATAGTATTAAGTAGTTTCTTCGTTTAATTTGTATGCTTAAAAGTTAAATAGCTTTTAGACTGTAAGCAAGCCGTATGCAAATGTAGCAAATATATCTCATCTCATGTGTTAAGAAAAATGTTTCTTTAACAATAAAGATTACATAAATAGTCGCTTTCTTTTCCTCTCGATTCGGCAACAGAGCCGATTGGGGGGCAGTTGTCGAGGGTATGAAGTGCCGCCCCTGAGGCGGTGGCAGATACCCCTCCCCCGGGTCGGCTATCGCTTCGGTGTGGATGTTACAGGTGCATGACTCGCTCTTCGAAGTCGTCGCGAGAGCCGATGGCCGAGTTGCGAATCTTTACCCGATAGTTGTATATGGTCGAAACCGAGTAGCACAGGAAGCGGGCTATTTGGTTGCTGTCGGTCGTGCCCAGGCGAACCAGCGCATAAATGCGTAGCTCGGGGGTGAGCGAATTGGGCTTGGGGGTGATGCGAGCCTCGGGCACCAGCAACTCGTTGAATTTCTCGACAAAGTCGGGGTATAGTTTCAGAAACGACTGGTCAAACTCGGCATAGAACATTTTGCGTTCGTTGTTGATACTGTTCTGTGATTTCAAATTTTTAGAGAGTTCTTCTATCTTACCCATCGAGGCCAGTTTGTTGAGCGAACGTCGATACTCGTCCATCTTGTCGATATATACGGCACACTGGTCCATGTATCGGCTCAGGTACTCCTCCTTGACGTGATTGCTCTCGGTGAGCGAGTTGTTCACGGTCTGCAAGTGTTTGTTGGTCTGGTTGAGTTTCTCCTTGACACTGTTGAGCTTGTGGTTTTGGAAAAACAGAATCACGAAGGTGATTAGCAGAATCACGCAGAAGGCGCAGGTGATGTAGGTAAACGTAATCGAGAGTTCGCGTTGTTTCTGTATCTGAGCCTGATATACCTCTTCGATAATGGTGAATACGGGCATGAATTCGAGGCTGCGCACCCGAGCGTTGCAGGCCCGGGCATCCTCGACCGAGCATTTGATGTAGTTGTAGGCGCGCTCGATGTCGCCCTCGTTGAACAGGAGTTCGGCCAGCCGGTGCAGCGAAACATATTCCCGCACGGCTGCTTTCAGGTCGCATTGAGCCGAGAGGGCGTAGTAGATTTTTGTGCTGTCGTTCTGTTGGGTCTGGGCAAAGACTTCGGCCATGCCGTAATAGATGATGCCCCGGTCGTGCGAGTTGAGTTGGCCTCGATAGAGAGCTTCGCGCAATATTTGCAATGCACTGGCGTAGTTGTGTTGTGCGGTGAGTTCGTCTGCCTTGACCACATAGTAGGTAAACGAGTTGGAGGGGTTGGACTGCAAGATAGAGTCGCGATAGAGGTTCAGGTGCTTGTTGTAGTCGTTGCGAATCTCCGGCTCCAGTGCATAGTCGGCCAGTAGTCCGTAGAGAGTCCGTTTCAAATGGTAGTAATAGGGAATGATGTAATGGGGCAGGGAGCTGCGTTTTATCTGGTTCAGCAGTTCGTCGGCTTCTTTGTACATGCCTGCGTTGTAGAGGCACTCGACCATATTGAGTCGGGCTTGTACCTGCATGTCTCGATTTTTCACCTGGTCGGCCAGATGAATCTGACGTTTTACATATACCGTTTGAGAGTCGATGCTGAATGCCCGATAGGCGTCGACCAGGTAGCCGAGAGCCCGGAATCGTTCGGCCGGTGAGAGTTGTTTCCTCAGGTTTTGTTTGAGAGTCTGTATCTCTCGCTCTTTTTTTTGACTGAAGCGGTAGCGGTAGCCGATGAGTCGGTCGAGCGAGTCGAGTGTTGCTTCGACGGTGAGTTGGGGCGGTTCGCAGCTTGGGGTTGCAGCTTGCGTATGAAAACAGGCAGGGAGCAGGGTGAGCAGGATGCCTATCGACAGGAGGGCAGGTCGATGTGATATGTTCATGGATGAGAAAATAAAGTTTATCGTTTTTTTTCTTGTCTTGTCTTCGATATGGGCAGATATGGGAATCGACGAAACAAAGATAAAAAGAATATTGTAAACAGAGCTGTTTAGGGGTGAAAAATGCTATCATAATGGCTACTTTTATGAATGTTGTATTTTTGTATAAAATATTGATAATAAAATATTTATTTTTAGTAAATATCTACTTTTTTACTACACCGAATTGACAAGGCCAAATAACCCTTCTATTTTTGTGTGGAAAATTGAAAACAGGGCGTGTACTCTGTGTAAACAAATTTATTAACCCAATATTAAATAGCATGAAAAGCAGATTCTTACTTTTCTCGGCTTTAGCCTTATGTTCGGCTACGGTAGCAGCCGGCAATTATCCCGCCTCGTTATATGTAATAGGTGATGCCACCCCGGCACAATGGGATAGTAATAATGTGATTCGTATGGTAACGGTCGAAGATGGTGTGTATGAATACACCGGCGATTTGACCGAAGGCCGCATGCGTTTTGTAACGACGTATGATTTTGCTCCCGGCTATGGCCCGGCCATGGCCTCTACGGTTGTGGGCGATAATCCCAATGAAACCTATCTGGATTTGACAACCGGTTCTCACGAGTTGGAATATCGTAGCGACTACACGGCTCCCGACAAGTCGTTCAAGGTATCAGCTGCCGGGCGCTATAAATTCAGAGTCGACCTTACCGGCGAAAAACCGCTGGTCGAGGTAATCGACGGTACCGAGTTGCCCGACCAGGCTGCCGCACACTTTGAGGCCGTGTATGCGATAGGCGATGCTACGGATGTGCACTGGGCTATCGAGAGTGCCATCGAGCTGCCCGAGACCTCTTTCGATTCGGGCATCTATAAAGGCACGTTGCAACTGAGCAAGTGCGAGGCTTTCGAAGGCTTGAAGTTTATGATGACCCGGAAGTGGAACGACCGCATGTACGTGTCGGCTCAGCCTGAGCAGACGATTGCCGCTCCCGGTGAGTATGATTTGAAATATACCACAACCAGCAGTGAGGACTGGAAGTTCGGTGTTCTGGTCGAGGGTTTGTACGAGGTGACGGTCGATGTAAACACCATGAAACTGACCATCGCCGAAACCTATCCCGAAAAGTTGTGGGTCATCGGTGATGCCGTTGGCGGCTGGACATTCGAAGACAACCATATTCTGGAAGTCAAGGACCAGGAAGGGGTATACTCCTGGACGGGCGATTTGACCGAGGGCGAATTGAAATTCTACGACGGCAACAGCTTTGACTATACGGCCTATGGCGCCGAGGCTGCCAACACTCCGTTCCAAGAGGGTGAGTCGACAATCACCAAGTTGAGCGATGGCAACGACTTCAAGTTCTACGTCGAGGCTGCTCAAGCCGGCAACTATACGTTGACTGTCGATCTGAAATCGATGAAACTCAATGTCGAGAAAAACGAAGGTCCCTCGACGGCAATCGAAGAGATTGAATCGATCGATTGGGTACAAGAGTCTTATGGAATCGTTTGCGACCGGGCTCAATCCATGGCACTGTATGACATCAGCGGCCGGGAAGTCGTTTCGGTCGACGCCACGCTGTTGTCCTTCGATGGCCTCAATTCAGGTATTTACGTGCTGGTTATCGAGACCTCCAAAGGCCGTATGACTCATAAGATAGCAGTTCGATAAATTATTTCATGGAGGCTGCTCTGCAAGTGTGGCAGCCTCTCTTTTTTACTTTCCCCCTAAAGAAAAATTATAGATGAAAAACAACCATTTGGGCAGGATCACATGCTGTGTAATCCTCTTATGCCTGTTACCATTCGCCGTATGGGCTCAGAGCAAGGTCGAGGGCACTGTTCTCGACGTCAACCAGGAGCCGCTTATCGGTGTCAATGTATCGGAGAAAGGGACTTCGAACCGAACCGTGACCGATATAGATGGACATTTCAGTCTCAATCTCAGTTCGGCCAATCCCGTACTGCATCTCAGTTATGTAGGCTATGTGGCTCAAGACGCCGATGTGAACGGACAGAGCACGATGCAGATTGTCATGCACGAGAACAACGAGATGCTCGACGAGATTGTAGTCATTGGATATGGTATCCAGAAGAAAAGCGACTTGACGGGAGCTATCTCGCAGGTCTCCTCCAAAGATTTGGCCCGTCAGCCGTCGCCGAGCCTCGGAGCCGCCTTGCAGGGTAGGGCCCCCGGTTTGCAGGTAGTTTCGAGCGGGGCCCCGGGCAGCAACGTGAGTATGAAAATCAGAGGCATCGGTTCCATTAACAACAGCGACCCCCTCTTGGTTATCGACGGTGTACCTACCGATGTACCTTTGAATATGATCAACATGGACGACGTGGAGAGCGTCGACATCCTTAAGGATGCCTCGGCTACGGCCATCTACGGTTCGCGCGGTGCCTATGGCGTGATTATCATCACCACCAAGCGAGGCTCGCAGGAGCGCAACAACCTGAATTTGAAAGTGACCTACGGGTTCGATCAGTTGCAACGCACCCTGCCGTTGCTCAACGCCACGCAGTTTGCCTCGTTACACAACGAGATGATGAGTGCCGGCGGACAACCCCAGTATGCTCTCTTCAACGACCCCACCAAACTGGGCAAGGGTACCGACTGGATGGGCGAGCTTTTCCAGTATGCTCCTACGCAGACCTATTCGGCCAACTATTCGGGGGGTACGCAAAAGAGCCGTTACTACGTGTCGGGTACCTACTACGATCAGCAGGGTATCATCAAGACGACCGACTACAAGCGGTTTACGCTTCAGTTCAACTCCGATGTCGAACTCTACAAATGGTTGAAGTTGGGGCACAACCTTTCGCTCAACCACGACATTAAGTCGCAGGGCGAGTACAACATCCAGAACACCATGAAGGCGCTGCCTACCCAGGCCATCAAAAACGAAGACGGCTCTTGGGCCGGCCCTGTGGGATTGGCCATGTATGTGGGCGATATTGCCAACCCCATCGGTAAAATGATGGAGAATACCTCGACCACCAAGGGCTACAACCTGCTGGGTAATATCTATGCCGAGATAAAACCGTGGGAGTGGCTCACGTTTAAGAGCACCTTTGGTATCCAGGCCCTCTTCTGGGACAGCAAGAGCTGGACACCCAAGTACGACTGGGAGCCTATCGAGCAACCCGAGTCGCAGGCTTCGCGCCAGTACAACAAGAGTTTTACCTGGTTGTGGGACAACCTGCTCACCTTCAACAAGACCTTCAACGACAAGCATGCCGTAACCGCCATGATCGGTTCGTCGGCCCAGACCAATACCTACGAGTTTATGAGCGGTAGCATACAAGGCTTCATCAGCGATTCGGCCCAAGAGTTGGCCAACGGTATTCTGGAGCCGACCCTCACCGGTAACGGCAGCGACTGGGCGCTCCTGTCGTTCATGGGCCGTATCAACTACACCTATGACAATCGCTATCTGTTTACCGCCACCATGCGTGCCGACGGTAGCTCGCGTTTCAGCCGGGCCAACCGCTGGGGTGTATTCCCCTCGGTGTCGCTTGCCTGGCGAATGAGCGAAGAGGAGTGGTTCCAGAAGAGTTTTGCGTTGAGCGACCTGAAAATACGTGCCGGATACGGTGTTACCGGTAACCAGGCCAGCGTGGGCAACTACGCCTATGCCTCGGTACTGCAAACCGTGCAATACAATTTCAACGGCAACCAGGTGTCGGGTTTGGCCCCGTGGGTGATGCCCAATCCCAATGTGCGCTGGGAAGAGGTCGAGCAATACAACGTAGGTATCGATGCTTCGATGCTCGACAGCCGGTTGCTGGTAACCCTCGACGGATATATCAAGAATACCAACGATATGCTGGTGCCCATGTCGGTACCCATCTCTTCGGGTTACTCCGACGAGAACGTGTCGCAAATCAATGCCGGCCTGATGCGTAACGTCGGTGTCGAGTTGGCCCTGACTTCGTTCAACTTCCGTGGAGGCGACTTCACCTGGTCGACTACGGCCAACGTGTCGTACAACCACAACGAACTGATCAGCCTGAACAGCGACGTGCCCATGTATTTCGACAACAACGTGCACATGGTGGGCTATCCCATCAGCGCCTTCTATGGTTATGTGACCGACGGTATCTTCCAGACGCAGGAGGAGGTCGACAACCACGCCATACAGACGGTGGGCAGCGATCCTACGTCTAGCACACAGCCGGGCGATATTCGTTTCAAGGACTTGAACAACGACGGTGTCATCAACGACGACGACCGTACCGTATTGGGCAGCCCTACGCCTTCGTGGACTTTTGCCATGAACAACCAGTTGTCCTACAAGGGATTCGACCTGGAAATCTTCTTCCAGGGCGTAGCCGGCAACAAGATTTACAATGGCAACCGCGCGTCGCTCGAGGCCATGAGCGTAGCTCAGAACCAGATGACGACCGTGCTCGACCGCTGGCGTGGACCCGGCACGAGCAACACCATGCCCCGTGCCGTCTTTGGCGACCCCAATAAGAACAACCGGGTATCCGACCGATTCCTCGAGGATGGCAGCTACCTGCGCTTGAAGAACATTTCGCTGGGTTACACCCTGCCCAGTCGCCTGACCAAGAAGGCCGCCATGCAGCAGGTACGCCTGTCGGTATCGGCACAGAACCTCTTTACCCTTACCCGCTATACGGGTCTCGATCCCGAGGTGAGCGGTTCGGGCAACGACAATAATGTGTATCCCGTGACCCGTAATTTTACGTTCGGATTGAACATAACCTTTTAATCCATAACCACCGATGAAACGAACAACTTATATCATATCGATTTTCGGCGCTCTTGCCATGCTGTTGAGCGCTTGCAGTGATTTCTTGGATCGTGAGCCCTGGGACTCGGTCGATACGTCGGAGGGTTTCCAAACCGCCGAGGATGCCGTGGCGGCTGTCAATGCGGCCTACCAGCCTCTGCAATGGGCCAAACTCTACAACATGCGCATCTGGACGCTCGACATCATGGCCGGCAACAGTGTCGTGGGTGCCGGTGGCGGTACCGACGGTATCGAGACGGTCGACCTGGCCAACTTTATCGCTACGGCCGACAACTTTGCCGCCCTCGACTTGTGGCGCGGTCCTTCGCCCGGTATCTTGCGGTGCAACTTCGTGTTGCAGAATGTACCCGGTATGGATATGGACCAGACGCTCAAGAACCGTTGCCTGGGCGAAGCCTATTTCCTGAGAGCTCACTACTACTTTATTCTGGTACGGCTTTTCGGCGGTGTACCTTACATAATCACGCCTCAAACCTCCGAGACCAATCTGTTGGTAGAGCGTGCCCCGGTAAGCAAGATTTACGAACTCATCACATCGGACCTCAAGAATGCCATCTCACTGCTTCCCAAGAAATCGGAGTACTCCACCACCGACCTGGGTCGTGCTACCCGTGAAGCTGCCATGGCCGAACTCATCCGGGTATACATGACCTACGAGCCCAGCAACGACAAGTACGAAGAGGTAGTGCGCATGTGCGACGAGATAGGCTCGATGGGTTACGAGCTGGCCAGCGACTACTCCGACATTTTTGACCCCGCTAAAAAGAACGGCGTGGAGTCTATCTTCGAGGTGCAGTATTATGGCAAGACCAACTACGATTTCTGGAGCAACGAGAACCAATGTTCGTGGACCAGCACCTTCATGGGGCCCCGCAACTCCGACATGGCTGCCGGCTGCTACGGCTGGAACCAGCCTACGGCCGAGTTTGTAAGCCAATACGAAGAGGGCGACTTGCGTAAGGACAAGACCATCTTCTACATGGGGTGCCCCACATTCGACGGCAAACAATACAGCTCGTCCTACTCGACTACGGGGTACAACGTGCGCAAATTCCTGCTTACCAAAGCTCAATCGCCCGACTACAACACGAGCAACGCCGACTGGGTCGTTACCCGTTATGCCGACATCTTGCTGCTCAAGGCCGAGGCGCTGAACGAACTGGGTCGCACCGTACAGGCCGAAGATCCGCTCTACGAGGTACGCAAACGTGCCGGCCTCACCGACCGAAGCACCATTGAGGGGCTTACTCAAGCCCAGATGCGTGAGAAGATTATCCACGAGCGTCGCATCGAACTCGCCTTCGAAGGTCACCGTTGGTTCGACATGATTCGCTACAAGGACAACTATGCCCTCAACTTCCTCCACTCGATAGGGAAGACATCGGCCAGCTCCAAGCATCTGTTGCTCCCGATTCCCCAGCAGGAGATCGAGGCCAATCCGATGTTAACGCAAAATCCGGGTTACTAATCAAAGAGACTGAAAAACAATGAAAGCAAAGACTATAATAGGTATGACATTACTCGCCTCGGTCGGTCTGGTCGGGTGTGAGGAGGAGATTGTGCTCGACAAGGGCGAGTCGCCCCTGATGATAAATCTCTCGGCCGATTCGGTACGTTGCGACCAGCGCAGCGATGCCCAGGAGGCTCTGCAAATTACCTGGACCAGCGGGACCAACCAAGGTACGGGTGCAGCTATCTCGTATTTTTTCGAGATGGATGTGAAGGGCGATAATTTCGAAAACGGTATCAAATACAACATCGGCAAGACCGATTCGCGGGTAATCTCCTTTACCAACAAGGAGCTTACCGATACCTTGCTCCACTATTTCCCCACCATTCCCCTCGAGCAATACACCGATTTTGAAATGCGGGTAACGGCTACCGTCGCAGACCCCACCGTCCCCATGCAGGTATCGCCTGTGAAGGAGGTAAGAATCGCTCCCTATAAATGGCGGGTGCTCAACCTCTATATCATCGGCGATGCTACCCCCAATGGTTGGGACAATCAGTTGGCCACCATCATGTCGAGCGACTACGACAACATTGCGCACTTCACCTGGCAGGGTATGCTCAAGAAGGGCGAAATCAAGTTCAATGCCCAGCTGGGCGACTGGTATCCGTGCTACGTGCGCGACAACGACGACCCCACCAGGATGCACTACCGGGAGAAAGAGGAAGACTATCCCGACAACAAGTGGGTAATCGAAGAGGCCGGCAACTACCTGATCGATGTGAACCTCGACCTGCTTACCGTCAGCTTCACCAACCTCGACGGCGAGGTACCCTTCTCGACCCTTTATCTGGTAGGCGAGGCTGCACCCTCGGCCATCAAACTCGAGCAGTCGAGCGACGACTCCTTTATCTTTACCTACAACGGAGCCTTGTCGGCCGGCAATATGCTCATCTCGAGCACGACCGCAACCACGGGTTGTGCCGGTTATCAGCCTCTCGACAACAACGGGCTGGGTACCACGACCATCCAACTCGTCGACGATATAGGCACGGCCAGCAAGCAGTGGAACATACCGGCTGCCAACAAGTACAGCGTGACACTCGACTTGCGGGGCAATACTCTGGAGATTGGCAACTACGTAGGATACGAGCATGTATGGATCATGGGCTCGGCTGCCCCCGGCGGTTGGTCGTGGGACAACATCACCGAGATGCAGCGCAGCTCGTCCAATCCCAACGTGTTCACCTATGAAGGCTATCTGTCGGAGGGCGAACTGAAGTTCCCGCTCGAAATCGACCACAGCTTTGGCGGCGATTTCATACTGGCTCCGCAGGCCAACTGTCCCATCTCGGAAAACGGATCCTACGTCATCGGCAACCAGCCCGACAACAAATGGATTATAAGCGAAGCCGGGAATTACCGCATCACTATCGACGTGGAAAATGAAACCATCTCATTCGTAAAATTATAAAGTTCAAAAGATATGATTAAGAAGCTGTTTTTAGCCTACCTTTCCGTTTCGGCTCTCCTGTCGATTTCGGCCTGCAACCGCTTTGACATAGAGAACGATCCCATCACCTATGGCGATGGTTACATGGAGGTACAACTCAATACCGATAAAGCCTGCTATGCTCCGGGCGAGGCTGTGAATTTCACGCTCAACAAGCTCATTCAAGGGGCTTCCAACGTGATGGTACGTTACCGTCATTTGGGTACCACCCTCGAGGAGGCTCCGCTGAGTAGCTGCAGCTGGAGCTGGCAGCCGCCTGCCGCCGACTATCAGGGCTATATGGTCGACCTGTACAGCAAGGATGCCGACGGGGTAGAGACCGTCTATGGCAGCATTGCCGTCGATGTATCGTCGACCCCCGACCGGTTCCCGCGCAACGGTTTCCTCTCGGCCTATGGCAACATGACCGACCAGGATATATCCGACGTCATGTCCGACCTCAATCGCCATCACATCAACTACGTGCAATTCCAGGACTGGCACTACAAGCACCACAAACCCCTGGCCGGTACGCCGTCGGCACCGATGGAGGTGTGGACCGACATCATCAACCGCGACTGCTACAAGAAGACGGTAGAGGGATATATCGAAAAATCGCATCAGTATGGCATGAAGTCGTTGTTCTACAACCTGGCTTACGGTGCCCTTGCCGATGCCGCCGAAGATGGCGTGCAGGAGGAGTGGTATCTCTTCAAGGATGCCAGCCATGTGCGTAAGGATTGCCACGAGCTGGGATCGCCTTTCAAGAGCAGCATCTATATTGTCAATTCGGGCAATGAAGCCTGGATCGACTACATCACCAAGCAGAACAGCGACGTATATGCCGTGTTCGATTTCGACGGCTACCAGATAGACCAGTTGGGCGACCGGGGCGAAACCTATGACTATTATGGCAACCGGGTCTATCTCGACCAGACTTTCAAGCACTTTATCGAGAGCATGAAAGAGGCCAATCCCGACAAGTCGCTCGTGATGAATGCCGTGGGCCAGTATGGCCAGGAGAACCAGATTTCGAAAGCTCCTGTCGACTTCCTCTACACCGAGGTGTGGGACCACAGCGACGACCGCGGATATACCATCTTCTCCGACATCATTACCAACAACGACAAGTGGTCCAATGGCAAGAAGACGGTTCTGGCCGCTTATATGAATTACGAGCACGGACGCAAGGGGCGCAGCTATTTCAATACGCCCGGTATCCTCATGGGTAGTGCGGCCGCTTTTGCCTGGGGCGGTTCTATTCTGCAACTGGGCGAGCATCTGCTTTGCAACGAGTATTTCCCCAACAACAACCTCTCGATGCGGGGTGAGTTGAAGATTGCGCTTATCCACTACTACGATTTTCTCACCGCCTACCAGAACCTGTTGCGCGACGGTGGCGAATGGTACGGTATCGATGTCACCTCGACGTCCGGCGATATTGCATTCAACCAGTGGGGACCCGTGAGAGGCCAGATTGCCACCGTGGGCAAACGCTTCGACGACCGCGATGTGATACACCTGTTGAGCTATCGCAATGCCACACACCTCGATTGGTGCGACACCAATGCCAACCAGGGTGAGCCCGATTTGCTGGAAGCCGTGAATGTGAGCTTTGCCGTCAAACAGAATCCCAAAGCCGTATGGGTGGCTTCGCCCGATGTGAAAGACGGTGTGGCCATACCGCTCGAGTATGAATATGCCGGCGGCAAGATAACCACAACCCTCCCGGCCTTGAAATACTGGGACATGATTGTCGTGGAATATTGAGATCTCGGAAGCGGGCTGGGGGAGGAGTCCTGCAGGGGATTGCCTCGGCCCGGCCGGCTCTGCCGCGACGAATAGAAAAGAAGTTACAAGATTGCTTATTTTGAAATATAGTTTTTTATGAAGTACAAATTGCTGTCTGTTTTGATGCTGTGTGCCTCTATCGGCGTGCATGCTCAAGAAGAATTTTTGTGTGGCGATCGAATGGCGGTATTCTATCCGGCCGATTTCGATTCGACACAAACTTTGGCCTCGTTTGCCATACAGAAAGAGTTGACCCGGCAGGGCGATGTGCCGTCCGACTGGGAGATACGTCCGGTTTTCAAAACCGACGATAACGGGAAAACCCTGGTAGAGATTGCTTACAGCGACAATGTCGACCTGTACGGAACGGGGCTTGTAAACGGCAATTTGCGCCGTAACGGTTATGATATTCCTCTGTGGAACAACGACAACTATGGCTATTACAAAGAGGGGCTCTATCAGTCGCACCCCTGGATCATGGGTGTACGTCCCGATGGCAAAACCTTCGGCATCATTGCCGACAACAGTTGGCGCTCGGAGATTAACCTGACGAACCCGATGAAAATCACCAGCGAAGGTCCCTCTTTCCGGGTGGTCGTTATCGAGCGTAACTCTCCGGCCGAGATGATGCAGGCCTTGGGCGAACTGACGGGTACCATCAACCTGCCGCCGCTGTGGGCTATCGGGTACCACCAGTCGCGCTATAACCCGTCGTACAAACCGGCCGATGTCCTGTGGATTACCAGCGAGATGCGTCGTCGCCATCACCCGTGCGACGTCATCTGGTTCGACATCGACTATATGGATGGGAAACGTCTTTTCACCTACGACGATTCCGATTACTTCTCGGCAGCCGGAGTTCCCAATCCGCTGGCCATGAACGACTCGCTTCACAGCCGTAACTTCAAGGCCGGTTACATTACCGACCCGGGTGTGAAAATCGATGATAGCTACATTGTCTATCAGCAAGGACAAGAGGGCGATCACTGGGTGAAAACCGAAGACAAGGTGACCGACTACGAGGGCGAAGTGTGGCCGGGCATGTGCAAGTTCCCCGACTTCACGCGGCCCGAGACTCGCGAATGGTGGGCCGGCCTCTATGGCGAGTTCTACAAGGAAAACAATATGGACGGTGCCTGGAACGACATGAACGAACCGGGCGTGTTCAATACCCCCGAGTGGACCATGCTCACGACCAACTGGCATCGCGGTGGCGGCGATTTGGCTGCCGGGCCTCACATGCGCTATCACAATCTGTACGGGTCGTTGATGACGAAAGCCTCTTTCGAAGGCCTCATGCAGAGCCGCCCCGACAAGCGTCCCTTCCTCCTCTCCCGTGCCAATCACCTGGGTGCACAACGCTATTGCGCTACGTGGACCGGCGACAATCTCGACACGTGGAAACACTTGAAGCTGACGATTCCCGTACTGCTCAACCTCGGCCTCTCGGGACAACCTTTCGGCGGCCCCGACGTTGGCGGATACGGCCGCATCGGCAATGCCGACCTGATGGGCCACTGGTTTGCGCTTGCTCCCTATTACCCCTTCTCGCGTAATCACACGTCGGAACACGCTCAAGAGCCCTGGGCTTTTGGCAGCAAGATAGAGAAGGTGGCCCGCAACGCCGTGAACCGCCGTTACCATCTGTTGCCCTATTTCTATACGCTGTTCCGCGAATCGTCTCAAACGGGCATGCCCGTCATGCGCCCGGTATTCTTTGCCGATTTGACCGACGAAAGTTTGCGCGAAGAGCAACAAGCCTTCCTGTTGGGCGGTGACCTGCTCGTGATTCCGCGCTGGGCTGTCAACCCCACCTTGCCCGGTGGCGACTGGGACGAGCTGACACTGGAAGCCGAGGACGACGGTTATCAAGCCATCGTAGCACTTCGCTCGGGTGCCATTCTGCCTTATCTGGGTCACGACATTCAGAGCACGGCCGAGTACACGTGCGACTCCATTACGCTGTATGTAAATCCGCTTGACAACGGTCAGGCCGAAGGTGCCTTGTACGACGACGAGGGCGAAGGCTTTGAATACCGGAACGGCGACTATGCCCTGTTGCAATTCTCCTGTACGGAGTATAATGCCGATTCGCTGTTGGTAAGCATCACCCAAACCGAAGGCAGTTTTGAACGTCCGGCCCGCTATTTCAGGGTAGCTGTTGTCGGTGGCGAGCAAACTCAATACTCCGACTGGACGAGCAGCAATACGATTCGGGTACCGAAAGTAGCCGATGTTTCCGAGTCGCTCGATTTGAGCAAGATCGGCACCTACTTTATTGCCGGTTCCTTTACCAACTGGTTCAATGGCGACGAAGACAAACGCCTCATGCTCAAAGACCCCTCGGAAGACGGAACACTCACGAGCGACCGCCTCTATTTCGAAGCCGGCACCTATGAAATGAAGTTTGCCAATACCGACAACTGGAGCGATACCGATTGGGGTGCTCCCGACGGGAACAACGGCCTGACGGGTACTGCCGTGAAGGGCCCCGACGAGAGTTGCAAGAACATCAAGTTTACCATCGAGACGAGCGGAAACTATTACATTACCTTTAATCCTCACACCCTGCAGTATGCTGTCGTTCGCACATACGACTCGGTACAAAAGGAGATTTATGTAGGCGGTACCTACAACAACTGGACTCTGGGTGCCGGTTACATGGAACTGGTGGCCGACAACCAATGGGAGGTAACCGACGTGAATATCCCGGCCGGAGAGTGGGAGTTGAAATTTGCCAACACTAACAACTGGAGCGACAAGGACTGGGGTGGTGTAGAAGGCTTGGCCGGAACGGCCGTCGAGACCACAGGCGGCAAGCCCAACCTCAAATTTACCATTGAGACTACCGGCGATTATACGATACGGTTCAACGACCAGACTCTGGTTTACAGCATAAGCAAGGAGAGCACGGGTGTGCAGACTCCGGTTGCAGATCAGAGTTATGTCTATCCCAATCCGACCAAAGATTTGATCAATGTGCATCTGGCCTCAAACGAAGGGGAAATAGAGATTTTTTCGATAAACGGCCAGTGCGTGATGCAACAAAGATTGAACGGTAGTGTATCGACTCTGGATATTGCCCAACTGAACAAGGGTACTTATCTGGTGAGAATCTCGGAAGAAGGGCAAATGACAGTGTGCAAACTGTTGAAAGACTAATGAATAAAATATACAGATAAATATAAATCATGAATCGAAAAGCTTTGAAAATAGGGGTGGCGGCTGTACTTTGCAGCATGGCCGTTTCGGCACAGACCTTGCTGTCGCCCAACAAACAGTTGCAGATGGATTTCTCGATAGAGAAAGGTCGTCCTACGTATACATTGCAATATAAGGGAAAAACGGTAATTGCACCCAGCCATCTGGGTATCGAACTCAAGGGCGAGTCGCAGCGGCGCGACTTCAACGACCTGGACGAGAAGAACGAGGGTACACCCTATTCGCTGATGACCGGGTTTTGCATAGCCGATACGGCCTGTTCCACATTCGACGAAACTTGGACTCCCGTATGGGGTGAAGAGGCTTCGATACGCAACCACTACAACGAGTTGGCGGTGACTCTGCGTCAGAAAAATACCGACCGCGAAATGGTGCTGCGTTTCCGTCTGTTCGACGACGGGTTGGGCTTCCGTTATGAATTTCCGCAACAGAAGAACCTGAACTATTTTGTCATCAAGGAAGAGTGCACCCAGTTTGCCATGACCGGCGACCACACGGCCTACTGGATTCCGGGCGACTACGATACGCAGGAGTATGACTACACCGTATCGCGCCTCTCCGAGATCCGCGGCCTGCAGGCCGGTGCCATCACCGAGAACCTCTCGCAAACCAGCTTCTCGCCCACAGGCGTGCAGACGGCCCTCATGCTCAAGACCGACGATGGCCTCTACATCAACCTGCACGAGGCTGCGCTTATCAATTATGCCTGCATGCACCTCAATCTCGACGACGAGCACATGATTTTCACCTCGTGGCTTACCCCCGATTCGCAAGGCGACAAGGGCTACATGCAGACACCCTGTCACTCGCCCTGGCGCACGGTTATCGTCAGCGACGATGCCCGCGACATCCTCGCCTCGCGCATCACGCTCAACCTGAACGACCCCTGCAAAATCGAGGATACCTCGTGGATTAAACCCTGCAAGTATGTAGGCGTGTGGTGGGAGATGATTACCGGCATGGGCGACTGGTCCTATACGTGGGATTTCCCCTCGGTACAACTGGGGGTGACCGACTATGCCAAGGCCAAGCCCCACGGTCGTCACTCGGCCAACACCCAAAATGTGAAACGCTATATCGACTTTGCGGCTGAAAACGGCTTCGACGCCGTGCTGGTCGAGGGGTGGAACATCGGCTGGGAAGACTGGTTCGGAAACTCCAAAGATTATGTGTTCGATTTCGTAACACCCTATCCCGACTTTAACCTCGAGGAGATACGCGACTATGCCAAGAGCAAAGGGGTGAAGATGATCATGCACCACGAGACCTCGGCCTCGATTCGCAACTACGAGCGCCATCTCGACCAGGCTTACCAGTTTATGGTCGACAACGGTTATCCGGCCGTGAAGAGCGGCTATGTGGGCAACATCATTCCGCGCGGTGAAAATCACTACAGCCAGTGGATTGTCAACCACTACCAGTATGCCGTCGAAAAAGCGGCCCAGTACAAAATCATGGTCAATGCTCACGAGGCCGTGCGTCCCACGGGTATATGCCGTACCTATCCCAACCTTATCGGCAACGAGTCGGCCCGGGGTACCGAGTATCAGGCCTTCGGCGGCAGCAAGCCCTACCACGTGGCCATTTTGCCCTTTACCCGGCTCATCGGTGGCCCCATGGACTACACGCCCGGTATCTTCGAAATGGACATCAGCAAGTACAACCCCAACAACCACTCGCATGCCAACACGACTATCGCCAATCAGCTGGCTCTGTATGTGACCATGTACAGTCCCTTGCAGATGGCGGCCGATCTGCCCGAGACCTACGAGCGGTTTGCCGATGCCTTTCAGTTCATCAAGGATGTAGCCATGGAGTGGGAGAAGAGCGTCTATCTCGAAGCCGAGCCGGCCGAATATATAACCATAGCCCGCAAGGCTAAAAAGACGGGCGAGTGGTTTGTCGGTAGTGTAGGCGGTTACAACGCCCGTGTCTCCGAAATCAGTTTCGATTTCCTGGATAAGGGAAAGAAATACGAGGCAACGGTTTACAGCGATACGAAAGAGACTCACTACCTGACGAATCCTCAGAAGTATGAAATCAGAAAAATCAAGGTTACTTCGAAATCGAAATTGAAACAGTATGTCGCTCCCGGTGGAGGATATGCCATTTCGATAAAGGAGATTTAAGGCGATACCTCGCTCTTTTGGCGGGCGGCCGTTCTCTTCTTCCAAGTTCTCTCTTCTTGCGAACGGGTTGTGTGCGAAAGTGTGCACGACCGGTCAGGAGGACAGGACCGAGGCGAGGAGAGCGGTCGCCTCTGTTTTTGGAGGCTGGCAGGCAATAGGCTCTCTTCCGATTTTGTATTGGTGCATGAGCCGTTGTCGCCCGATTCATTTCCCTTTGTGCCGTTGCATATCGGTTGGTATCCAGTAAAGTATGGTACAAAAATCCGATATATTCGTCGAAAATTCCTCGACCGGTTGACAAAGCGTGTAGATATGGACAGATTTTTGGCCGGAAAGTATTCGAATCGGAAAAATAGAACTAAATATCGGTGATAAAGAACCAGTTCGTACAGTAGGAAGAATTTATCTTTGCAGTCGAATAGGTATAAGAAAGATTGTATGGCGAAATATATAAATTTTATTTTATTTTATTTTTTCATTATTTCCAGCTATTATACAGACTTTATTCCTAAATTTGTGGCATTTGAAAAAGCTGGCAAAAGTCCCTGTTTATTGGGGTAGTAAGTCATTTTATAGGAGCAGAGAGAGTCTATGAATAGGATATTTATTAACATTTGTTAATATAAAGTTTAAACAGAGTACCAACGTCGACAATAATATTTTGTTACTTATGAATATGAAACTGACCAAAAATTTTATTCAACCCATCGCAGGTGCGATGCTTTGTATTTTTTTGTTTTCCTGTGGAGGGAAAAATGCTCAGACAGGTGGAATGGCTCGTGAGTATGCCGTGATGACATTGGAGCCCGACTCAATGGAGTGGTATAGTAACTATCCTGCCGCAATCAAAGGTAAACGGGATATTGAGATACGGCCGAATGTAAGCGGCTTTATTACCGAACTGCGGGTAGACGAGGGTTCGGTCGTGCGTAAAGGCCAGGTGCTCTTCGTAATCGATACGGTGCCTTACAAGGCTGCTCTGAAGGTAGCCGAGACCAATGTCGAGGTGGCTCGCGCCAATGCCGAGACTGCCCGACTGACGGCCGAAAACAAGCGCGAGTTGCAACGCCGCGACATCATCAGCGAGTACGATTTGCAGATGGCCGAGAACTCCTACGCGTCGGCCAAGGCTCAACTGGCTCAGGCCGAGGCTCAGTTGGTGAATGCCCGCAACAACGACTCGTATACCCGCGTAACCAGCCCGCTCGACGGTGTGGTAGGCGAGATTCCCTTCCGGGTAGGTAGCCTGGTATCGCCTTCGTCGGCTACGCCGCTCACCACCGTGTCGGACAACGCCGAGATGTATGTCTACTTCTCGATGACCGAGCGTCAGATTCTGGAACTGGCCGCCCAATACGGTGCCGACAATTTCTTGTCGAAACTTCCGGCCGTATCGCTCAAGCTCTCCGACGGCAGCATCTATCCCCTGAAGGGCGAAATCGAGACCATCAGCGGTATCATCGACACGCAGACCGGTTCGTCGAACATGCGTGCCACCTTTGCCAACCCGCACAAGTTGCTGCGTAGCGGCGGCGCGGGTGTGATTATGATTCCGATGAAGAGCGACAGCGCCCTGCTGGTGCCCCAGAAAGCTACCTATGAGATTCAGGACAAGAAGTTTGTTTACGTAGTCAACGACGACTCTACGGTAAAATCGACCGAAATCACCATCTCGTCGATCGACAACGGTAAAGACTACATGGTGCTCTCGGGCCTCAAGGCTGGCGACCGCATCGTGGTAGAAGGTGTCAATACCCTCAAGGACGGTATGACCATTCAGGTAGCCGGAGCTCAGGCTCAAGGTCAGGCTCAGGCTCAAGCACAAAACAAATAATAACCCTCAACTTCAAAATAGGAAGAAATTATGAAGTTAGACAGATTTATCAATCGCCCGGTATTGTCGACCGTGATATCCATCTTCATGGTTATATTGGGCCTTATCGGACTTGTATTTTTGCCCATCACGCAATACCCCGATATTGCACCGCCTACGATACAGGTCTCTACAACCTATACGGGTGCCAATGCCCAGACTATCTTGAATAGTGTAATCGCTCCCTTGGAGGAGTCGATCAACGGTGTGGAAGACATGATGTACATGACGTCGACCGCCACCAACACAGGTTCGGCCTCCATCACCGTATATTTCAAACAGGGTACCGACCCCGATATGGCTGCCGTGAATGTGCAGAACCGGGTGTCGAAAGCCTTGAACCTGCTGCCGGCCGAGGTAACGCAGGTGGGTGTGATTACCCAGAAGCGACAGACCAGTATGCTGATGGTATTCTCGCTTTACAGCCCCGACGACCGGTATAGCCTCGAGTTCCTCGAGAACTACGCCAAAATCAACGTAATCCCTCTGGTACAACGTATCCCGGGTGTGGGCGATGCCAACGTAATGGCTACCGACTACTCGATGCGTATCTGGCTCAAACCCGACGTGATGGCACAATACGGATTGATGCCTACCGATATAGCCGCCGTGCTGGCCGAGCAGAACATCGAGGCCGCCCCCGGTCAGTTCGGTGACCAGGGTAACCAGTCGTTCCAGTATGTGCTCACCTACAAGGGCCGTCTGCAAACCCCCGAGGAGTTTGGCGACATGGTCATTCGGGCCGATGCCGACGGTCAGATTCTCTATCTGAAAGATGTAGCCGACATCGAGCTGGGCCGTTTGACCTACGGGTTTAAGAACTTCCAGAACGGCCACAACGCCGTGAGCTCCATGATTTACCAGACGGCAGGTTCGAATGCTACCGAGATTATCGGCGATATTACCGACCTGCTCGACGATATTCGCAAAGACCTCCCGGCCGGTATGGAAATAGAGACTACGCTGAATGCCAACGACTTCCTGTTCGCTTCGATTCACGAGGTAATCAAGACCCTTATCGAGGCCTTCATTCTGGTGTTCTTCGTGGTATACATCTTCCTGCAAGACTTCCGTTCGACGTTGATTCCCGCCATCGCCATCCCGGTATCGCTTATCGGTACCTTCTTCGCCCTGTATCTGATGGGCTTCAGCCTCAACCTGCTTACCCTTTGCGCCTTGGTATTGGCCATTGCGATTGTGGTCGACGATGCGATCGTGGTCGTCGAGGGTGTCCATGCCAAGTTGGACCAGGGATACAAGTCGCCGCGTAAGGCTTCGATCGATGCCATGCGCGAGCTCTCGGGAGCCATCGTCTCGATTACGCTGGTGATGATGTCGGTGTTTATCCCCGTTAGTTTCATGACCGGTACATCGGGTACCTTCTACCGTCAGTTCGGTCTTACCATGGCCTTCGCCATCGGTTTCTCGGCTATCAACGCCTTGACGTTGAGCCCGGCCCTGTGTGCCATCTTGCTGAAACCGCACGACAAGAGCGGTGAGGGTCATAAGAAGTCGACCTTTATCGACCGTTTCCACACGGCCTTCAATGCCGCTTACGATACCTTGCTGGGTAAATATAAAAACGGTGTAAAACATTTTGTACATCATAAGAAATTCTCCTTTGCCGGTGTTATCGTGGCTATCATTATTCTGGTAGTGCTGATGAACGTGACACCTACGGGTCTGGTGCCCAACGAAGATACGGGTACCATCATGATTACGGCCGACTTGCAGCCGGGTACCTCGCAAGAGCGTACCGAGCAAGTGCTCATGCAGGTCGACAGTATCATCGGGTTGCACCCCGCCGTGAAGGGCCGTACGCAGATTGTGGGCTTCAGCTTCATCGGCGGTCAGGGTAATACTTACGGATCGTTCATCGTCAAACTGAAAGACTGGAGCGAGCGTACCGACAAGGGTATGGATGCCAACTCGGTAATCGGAGCCCTCTACTCGAAGTTCGCTACCGAGATAAAAGATGCCCGTGTGCTCTGCTTCGCACCGCCTATGATTCCGGGTTATAGTATCAGTAACGGTTTCGAGTTGAACTTGCAGGATAAGACCGGTGGTTCGCTCGACCGCTTCTACGAGGTGACCCAGGACTTCCTGGCCGAGTTGATGAAACGACCCGAGATTGCCATGGCCTCGACTACGTTCAACCCCTCGTTCCCGCAATACATGGTCGATGTCGACGTGGCCAAGTGTAAACAGTCCGGCATCAGCCCGAGCGATGTGCTCACGGCCATGCAGGGTTACATCGGAGGTATGTATTCGTCGAACTTCAACCGGTTCGGTAAACTCTACCGGGTGATGATTCAAGCCGAGCCCAGTGCCCGTGTAAGCCCCGAGAGCCTCAACAACATCAAGATTCGCAACGGTTCCGAGATGGCGCCCATTACCAACTTCATTACCCTGCGCAAGGTCTATGGTCCCGATAACATCAACCGTTTCAACATGTTTACCTCGATCAAGATCAACGGTAACCCCGCCGACGGTTACAGCTCGGGTGAGGCCATCAAGGCCCTCGAGGAGGTAGCCGCCGAGACCCTGCCCGTAGGTTACGGCTACGAGTTCTCGGGTATGACCCGTGAGGAACAAAGCTCGAGCAGCGGTACCACGGCCATCATCTTCGTGCTCTGTCTGGTATTCGTTTACCTGTTGTTGAGTGCCCAGTACGAGAGCTACGTGCTGCCTCTGTCGGTAATCCTTTCGATACCGTTCGGTCTGGCCGGTAGCTTCATCTTCGCCCTCATCATGGGAGTCGAGAACAACATCTACCTGCAGATTGCCTTGATCATGCTTATCGGTCTGTTGGCCAAGAATGCGATTCTTATCGTCGAGTTCGCCCTCGACCGCCGTCGTACCGGTATGCCTATCATCAATGCCGCCATCGACGGAGCCGCCGCCCGTTTGCGGCCTATCCTGATGACGTCGTTGGCCATGGTCATCGGTCTGTTGCCTATGATGTTTGCCACGGGTGTAGGTGCCAACGGTAACGGTACCCTGGGTGCCGGTGCTGTGGGCGGTATGCTCATCGGTATGATTTGCCAGATATTCATCGTGCCCGCTTTGTTTGTGGTATTCGAGATTATTCAAGAGAAGATCAAACCGCTCAAATGGGATGATTTGGACAACTCGGAGGTACGCTCGGAGATTGAGCAGTATTCCAAATAAAATAGAACGCGATATAAAACAGAGAATATATGAAACGAATCCTTTTATATACGGTATGTGGTTTGACTATGGCTACCACCTTAAACAGTTGCCACATATACAATAAATACCATCGGCCCGACGATGTAATGGTCGAGGGTTTGTTCCGGGATACGGTCTCCGATACCGACACCCTTGCAGCCGATACGGCCAGCTTCGGCGACCTGCCGTGGGAAGAGGTCTTCACCGACCCCATCCTGCAAGACCTCATTCGCACGGGGTTGGAGAAGAACAGCGACTTGCAGTCGGCCATGCTTCAGGTCGAGGCTGCTCAGGCCAGCTTCACCGCCGCTCAACTGGCATTCCTGCCGTCGCTTAGCCTCACTCCGCAAGGCGGCGTGAGCAGCTTCGACAGCAGCAAGGGTACCTGGACCTACAATGCCCCCGTTTCGGCCAGTTGGGAGATTGACATTTTCGGCCGCCTGCTCAACTCCAAGCGCAATGCCAAGGCCATGCTGATGCAGACCGAGGCTTACAAGCAGGCCGTGCGCACGCAACTCATCGCCACCATTGCCAACGGATACTATACGTTGTTGATGCTCGACGAGCAGCTTGCCATCACCGAGGAGACCGCCAAGATCTGGCAGAAGAGCGTCGAGACCATCCGGGCCATGAAGGTAGGCGGTATGACCAACGAGGCTGCCGTAGCTCAGAGCGAGGCCAACAACTACATGATTGCTGCCTCCATCCCTACGTTGCGCCAGCAAATCCGCGAGACCGAAAACAGCCTTTCGACCCTGTTGTATCAGGCTCCGCAATCGATTAAGCGCGGCAAATTCCAGGACCAGAAGCTCCCCGAGATGTATCAGGTGGGCGTACCCGTACAGTTGCTCGCCAACCGTCCCGACGTGCGTTCGGCCGAACTTTCGCTGGCTGCAGCCTACTATTCGACCAACATTGCCCGCTCGGCCTTCTATCCCAACATCGTGATTTCGGGTTCGGCCGGTTGGACCAACTCGGCCGGTAGCGCCATTGTCAATCCGGGCAAACTGTTGCTCTCGGCTGCCGCTTCGCTGGTTCAGCCCATTTTCAACCGGGGCAGCAACATAGCCAACCTCAAAGCCGCCAAGGCTCAACAGCAGATTGCCGCCATCAACTTCCAGCAGGCCATCCTCAATGCCGGCGAAGAGGTGAGCAACGCCCTCTATCAGATACAGACGACCAAAGAGACGCTGGTCAACCGCGACTTGCAGGTAGCCTCGCTCGAGAAGGCAGTCGAGTCTACCATGTCGTTGATGACCTTGGGCACCTCGACCTACCTCGAGGTATTGACGGCCCAACAGTCGTTGCTCAACGCCCAGTTGTCGCAAGTATCCGATTCGTATCAGTGCATGGTAGCCGTCATCAATCTCTATCATGCTCTGGGCGGTGGCCGTGAGATCGAGGAAAATACAAAGTAAAAACGTAAAACTTAGATACTATGATTAGTCCGTTAGCATACGTCGATCCCAAAGCGGTGATTGGAAACAACGTAACCATACATCCCTTTGCCTATATCGACAAAGATGTTGTCATCGGTGACAACTGTGTGATATATCCATACGCCAGTATATTGGCGGGAACGGTCATGGGAAAAAACAACCGGGTCTTTCAAGGGGCTATCCTCGGTGCCGAGCCGCAAGACTTCCACTACAAGGGTGAACCCACTCGACTGACTGTCGGCAACGACAATATCATTCGCGAGTATGTCATCATCAACCGCGCTACTCATCCCGCGGGCGAGACCGTCATCGGCAACCACATCTGTATGATGAAGGGTACCCGCATCGGTCACGATTGCCGGGTCGACGACGACTGTATCCTGGGCATCGATTGCGACCTCTCGGGCGAATGCCACATCCACAGCAAAGCCATTCTGGCCGGCCGTGTGATTGTAAAGGAGAAGTGTCGTGTGGGTAGCTGGACCCTCGTCAAGAGCGGTTGCCGCACGAGCAAGGATATACCTCCCTATATCCTGGCGGCACACAACCCCATCATGTACAAGGGTATCAATGCCTTTATCCTGCGGCGTCAAGGCTTCAGCGAAGAGACCATCGAGAATATCGCGCTGGCCTACCGTCAGGTATACTCGTCGGGCACCAGCCTCGAGAATGCGATTCTGCGTATCAAGGAGGTTGTGGCTCCCAGTCCCGAAATCGATTATATCCTCAAATTCTTTGCCGAGTCCAAGATGGGCATCATTGCCACCATCGGCGAGGGCAAGTAAGGGAATAGCCGTAATGAACAAGTGTCGGTCCGGTTCGTAAGAATCGGGCCGTGCTTGTTTTAAAGCCGGCCGCTCTTCCCGATTTCGTGACCGGTCGCAGCTTCCTCGTCGCCCGAATCGAGGCGTGCCCTGGGGCAAGGTTGGGTTTGAGCGAGGGCGGGGGAATGTCGCATGCTGTTTATGATTATTAACAGAGAACGGGGATAATATGCCGCAGAAAACTTTCGGAGTTTTCAAAGTTTTCTATACATTTGCTCCGATTTTCAGTAGAGAACTTATGATGAACGAGCTGCAACTGCGCATAATCGAGCAAGCCACTCCCATGTTTTTGCACTATGGAATCAAAGCCGTCACGATGGATATGATTGCCGCAAGACTGGGCATGTCGAAGCGCACGCTGTACGAGAATTTCAAGGAGAAGAACGAGCTGTTGCTGGCCTGTCTCGAGAAGGCCGAGGACGACCGCAACGTGCGGCTGAAAACCTACTATGCCCAACGGCAGAATGTCATCGAACTGTTGCTGAAGGTGCACGAAGATATACTCTGTTTCATGCGCAATGCCAGCCCGGCCTACTTCATCGACATGGAGCGCTATTATCCCAAGGTTTACGATCGCTATGTCCGGGAGAAGGAGACTCACAAGCATGCCATTCTCGACCTGCTGCGCGAGGGAATAGGCGAGGGGATGATACGCAGCGACATCAATCTCGAGATTGTGGGCACGCTGCTCTCTCTGCAATTTGAACTATTGAAAAACTCAGACCAGATATTCAAGTCGAAATACACCTTTACCGAAATTTTCGAGACCATATTCAAAAGTTTTATCCGGGGTATCGCTACGCCCGAAGGGGTGCGCTATGCCGACGAATTTTTTGCCGGTCGCGAAAACAAATGATACAGTAGAGCAGTATAGATATAGATAGTAGCATACAAATAGAAACCTTTAATAACCGAAGAAACTATGGACAGAAACAAGCTCGTGTCCCGAGTCGCAGCCCTGTTGGCTCTGTCGCTTTGGCCGGCTATCCTGCCGGCTCAAACCCAGCCGATCCAAACGCTGGTCCTCGATTTGAAGACCGCCATCGGCATCGCCCTTAACGAGAATCCTACGATTAAAGTGGCCGATATGGAGATTGAGAAGAAAGACTACTCCAAGAAAGAGACCATCGCCGGACTCTTCCCCCGCATAGACGGGTCGGCTTCGTATAGTCGCACCATCGAGAAACAGACCATGTACATGGATACCGAGGCCTTCGACATGAGCGCCATGTTTGCACCTATTTACAATACCATCGGGCAACTGCACCCCGAGTTCCAGGTGCCCCAGTTGGGCGGCGGCTCCTCTTCGTCGGGCGAGACCGGTATGAAGGTGGGCACCGACAACACCTATTCGGTGGGCCTCAGCGCTTCGCTGCCCATCATTGCCCCGCAGTTGTGGAAGAGTGTGCAACTCTCGAGTGCCGATATCGAGCAAGCCGTCGAGTCGGCCCGTTCGTCGCGGCTCAGCATGGTCAATCAGGTAGAGAAGGCCTATTACAACCTGCTGTTGGCCCAGAACTCCTACGAGGTTATCAAGATGAGCTACGACAATGCCGTGCTCAATGCCCGGGACTACAAGCACAAGTTCGAGCAGGGAACGGCTTCGGAGTACGACGTGTTGCGGGCCGATGTGCAGGTGCGCAACCTCGAGCCCACCCTGCTGCAAACCGAGAACAGCGTGAAGCTGAGCAAGCTGCAGTTGAAGGTGCTGATGGGTGTCGACATGGCTCTGGAGATTACCCCCACCGACCGGCTCGAAGATTATGAAGCCTCGATGTATGAGGAGACGATGAACATCGACACCTCGCTTGAGCAGAATACCGACCTGCGCCAGTTGGACCTCCAGACCGCCTACCTCAAGAAAGCGGTCGACGTGCAGCGCATGGCGTGGTTCCCCACGCTCTCGGCCACGGCCAACTACAACTGGATTTCGATGAGCGACGGCGGCATGTTCAGCGACTTCCGCTGGAGCCCCTATTCGTCGATAGGGCTTTCGCTTTCGCTGCCCATCTTCCAGGGTGGGGCACGCCACTTCCGCATCAAGCAGGCCAAGTCGAACGTCCTGCAACTGGGCTTGCAGCGCGACAATCTGTTGAACACCCTCTCGATGCAGGTGCAGATGTCGATGGATAATATCCAGAAGTCGGTCAAGCAGATAGCCTCGAACAAGGAGGGGGTCCGTCAGGCCGAGAAGGCATACGCCATCATGCAGAAGAGTTTCGAAATCGGGTCGGCTACCTTCATCGAACTTAACGACGCCGACCTGGCCCTCACCAATTCACGCCTCTCGTACAACCAGGCCATCTACGATTTTCTGGCTGCCAAGTCCGACCTGCAGCTGCTCCTGGGCAATGCCGACCTGGAGCAATACCGGCAACCCGACCAGAAGAGCACCAAGTAAATACACGACATCGAATAATATAAGAAACGACACGATATGAAAAAAGAGCATTTGATTGGCATGTTGGCCGCTTGTTCGGCCCTGCTGTTTGTGGCCTGTTCGGGAGAGAAGGAGAATACCGAACAAGCCGAAGAGGAAACGGTTCAACTCGTCAAGGTGGCCCGGGTCACCGAGCAGGCCGTCCCTCAGGTCGTCTCCTACACGGCCACAATCGAACCCTATAAGCGCAACCTCATCAGTTCGTCTCTGCCCAACCGCATCAAGAAAATCTATGTCGAGGTGGGCGACCACGTCAAGGCCGGGCAGAAGCTGGTCGACCTCGACCGTGCCAACCTGGCCCAGCAGAAGCTGCAGCTCGACAACCTCGAGCTCGAGTACAACCGGGTGAAAGAGCTCTTTGCCGTGGGTGGTGCCTCGCAACAACAGGTCGACCAGATGCGCACCCAGTACGAAACGGCCAAGACCTCGTATGAGAACCTCGACGAGAACACCGTGCTGGTGAGTCCCACCAACGGTGTGGTGACAGCCCGCAACTACGACAACGGCGACCTGGCCACCGGTGCCATCCTCACCGTCATGCAGATACAGCCGGTGAAGGTCGAGGTGAACATCTCGGAGAGCGACTTCACCAAGGTGAAGCTGGGTATGCCGGTCGATGTCAACGTCGAGGTCTATGGCGACGAGGTGTTCAAGGGCAAGGTATCGCTCATTCACCCCACCATCGACCCGGCCACCCGCACCTTTGTGACCGAAATCAATATCCCCAATGGCGACAACCGCATCCGTCCGGGCATGTTTGCCCGCGTCAATATCGACTTTGGCAACGTAAACCGCGTGGTGGTGCCCGACCAGGCAGTCGTGAAGCGTTCGGGTTCGGGCGACCGCTTTGTCTATGTCTATAAAGACGGCAAGGTTTCCTTCAACCAGGTGCAGTTGGGCCGCCACATGGATACGAGCTACGAGCTCATCTCGGGCGTCGAGAACGGTTCCGAGGTGGTGATTGCCGGCCAGTCGCGCCTGAAGGACGACGCCCCCGTGAAAGTGGTCGAATAACCGTGCAGCCTTTTGTCCAATTCCAAAACATTCACCCTTAAAGAAAAATTTCTATGAGTCTATACGAAGGTTCGGTAAAGAAACCCATCATGACCTCGCTCTGTTTCGTAGCGGTGGTTATCCTGGGTATCTTTTCCTACACCAAACTGCCTATCGACCTCTATCCCGACATCGAGACCAATATGATTATGGTGATGACGGCCTATCCCGGTGCCAGTGCCGCCGATGTCGAGAACAACGTGACCCGACCCCTCGAGAATGCCCTCAACGCCGTGAGCGACCTGAAGCACATCACCTCGGAGTCGAAAGAGAACATGTCGCTCATCACCCTCGAGTTTGAGTATGGCGAAGACATCGACGTGCTCACCAACGATGTGCGCGACAAGCTCGATATGGTCAAGTCGGAGCTCCCGGATGATTCGGAGAACCCCATCATCTTCAAGTTCAGCTCCGACATGATTCCTATCGTTATCCTCTCGGTGCAGGCCAACGAGAGCATGCCGGCCCTCTACAAGATACTCGACGACAACGTGGCCAGCCCGCTGGCCCGTATCAGCGGGGTAGGTTCGGTGTCGATCAGCGGTGCGCCCGAGCGCGAGATTCAGGTCTATGTCGACCCCGTGAAGCTCGAGGCCTACAACCTCAGCATCGAGACCATCGCCTCGGTCATCGGGGCCGAGAACCGCAACGTGCCTGGCGGTACGTTTGACGTGGGTTCCGACACCTATTCGCTGCGGGTACAGGGCGAGTTCAACGACGCCTCGCAGATGAACGACATTGTCGTGGGCAACTACGGCGGCAAGTCCATCTATCTGCGCGATGTAGCCGTGGTGCACGACTCGGTCGAGGAGCGTGCCCAGGAGACCTATAACAACGGTGTGCAAGGGGCCATGATTGTGATTCAGAAACAGTCGGGTGCCAACTCGGTCGAAATCTCCAACGAGGTGATGAAGGCCTTGCCCCGCTTGCAGAAGAATCTGCCCAGCGACGTGAAACTGGGGGTAATCATCGATACCTCCGACAACATACGCAACACCATCGATACCCTGTTCGAGACCGTGTTGCTGGCTCTGCTTTTCGTCTCGATAGTCGTCTTCTTCTTCCTGGGACGCTGGCGGGCCACCATCATCATCGTGATTACGATACCTATTTCGCTGGTTGCCTCGTTCATCTACCTGGCGGCCACGGGCAACTCGCTCAACATCATCTCGCTCTCGTCGCTCTCCATCGCCATCGGTATGGTGGTCGACGATGCCATCGTGGTGCTCGAGAACGTGACCAACCACATCGAGCGGGGCAGCTACCCCCGGCAGGCGGCCGTGCACGGTACCAACGAGGTGGGCCTTTCGGTGGTAGCCTCTACGCTCACCCTTATCGCCGTGTTCTTCCCCCTCACGCTGGTTTCGGGCATGTCGGGCGTACTCTTCAAGCAGTTGGGTTGGATGGTTACCATCATCATGGTCATCTCTATCGTGTGTGCCCTCTCGCTTACCCCCATGCTTTGCTCGCGCCTGCTGAAGCTGCAACCCAAGCAATCGCGCGTATTCAAGCTGCTCTACGGACCTATCGAGAAGGGGCTCGATGCCTTCGACAACGGTTACGCCCGTCTGTTGCACTGGGCCGTAGGCCACCGCACCATTGTCATCGTGGGCTGTATGTCGTTCTTTGTGCTCAGCCTCGTGCTGGTACGCTTCGTAGGTAACGAGTTCATGCCTACCCAGGACAATGCCCGTATCGGGGTCACCGTCGAGATGCCCATCGGTACCCGCACCGAAATCTCGAAAGATGTGGCCATGCGCCTCTACAAACAGTGGATGGAGCAATACCCCGAAATCGTGATGTGCAACTTTACGGTAGGGCAGGCCAGCACCGACAACGTCTACGCCTCGATGTCCGACAACGGCTCGCACATCATTACCTATAACATCAGTCTCACCGACCCCGACAAGCGCAAACGCACCCTGTCGGAGATTTGCGACCTCATGCGTAAGGACCTGGCCGGATACCCCGAAATCAAGAAGTCGCAGGTGAACCTGGGTGGCGGTATGTCGGTGATGGGTGGTGAAACGACCATCGACTACGAAATCTATGGCTACTCCTTTGCCGAGACCGACAGCGTAGCGGCCCAACTCTCGGCCCTGCTGCGCGAAATCAAGGGCGTGAGCGAGGTGCGTATCAGTCGTGGCGACTACCAGCCCGAATATCAGGTCGACTTCGACCGCGAGAAGCTGGCCCTCAACGGCCTCAACCTCACCACGGCGGCTACCTACCTGCGCAACCGCATCAACGGTGCCACCGCCTCGCAGTTCCGCGAGGAGGGTGAGGAGTACGACATCAAGGTGATGTATGCTCCCGAATACCGCACCTCGATCGAGGATATTGAAAACATCATGGTCTACAACGCCCAGGGCAAAGGGGTGCGCATCAAGGAGCTGGGCACCGTGGTCGAGCGATTCTCGCCGCCTACCATCGAGCGTAAGGACCGCGAGCGTATCAACACCGTATCGGCTATCCTCTCGGGGGCAGCCATGAGCGACGTGGTGGCCGAGGCCCAGAAGAAGATCGACCAGATGTCGATACCCTCGGGCATCTCGATTCAGCTTTCGGGTTCGTATGAAGACCAGCAGGATTCGTTCGGCGACCTGTTCACGCTCATGTACCTCATCGTCATACTCGTGTTCATCGTGATGGCGGCCCAGTTCGAGTCGTTGACCTACCCGTTCATCATCATGTTCTCGTTGCCCTTCGCCTTCTCGGGTGTATTCCTGGCGCTGTGGCTCTCGGGCAATACCCTCAATGTGATGTCGCTCATCGGTGCCATCATGCTTATCGGTATCGTGGTGAAGAACGGTATCGTGCTCATCGACTACATCTCGCTGAACCGCGAGCGGGGCATGGGCATCCGCGAGGCCGTGGTCAAGGGCGGTCACTCCCGTCTGCGCCCGGTAATCATGACGACCCTTACCACCATCTTGGGTATGGTGCCCATGGCCATCGGTACCGGTCAGGGTTCCGAGATGTGGCGACCCATGGGTACGGCGGTAATCGGCGGCCTCACGGTCTCGACCATCCTCACCCTTATCCTCATTCCCGTGCTCTACTGTGTATTCGCTTCGGTGGGTGTGAAACGCCGTCGTCGGAAACACCACGAGCGCCTGTCGGCCAGTAACTCCAATTCATAAATATTACGTTCGGTTCCCTATCTCTTAACGATTAAAAAAGGGGAAATAGGGGATCGGACTCTAAAACCAACACCATCGGATATGAAATCGGTATTTATCACTTTCGACCAGGCACACTATGCCCAGATTCTCGAGACCCTCGACAAGCTGTCGTGCCGGGGATATTCCTACTTCGAGCAGATGCGGGGCCGCGGCTCCAAGACCGGCGAGCCTCACTATGGCAGCCACGCGTGGCCCTCGATGTGTTCGGCCATCATCACCATGGTCGACGATGCCAAGGTAGAGCCGCTGCTGAAGCGGCTGCGGCAGATGGACGAGGCGGCCCCCCAGTTGGGTTTGCGGGCCTTCGTCTGGACCATCGAGCAGTCTGTCTGACGGCTCTCTGCCTTGTCCCGTTATAAACATCAGGGGCTGTGTCGATTCGTTCGATGCAGCCCCTGATGGTATCGAGCCGCACAGAAAAACGGGCCGGCCGTTAATTTGTCGGGCGATACCCTTCTCTCATTCGGGCAATTTGTCTATTTTTGTAGAACATAAAAAATTGAGGACTATAAAACATGCGACTGTTTGGACCCGCCTCCTGCTTGGTTCGGTGCCCCTCCTGCTGCTTCTGCCGGCCTGTGGCGGAGGTGAAAAGAAACAGGAAAAGATAGAGATTACCCCCTATATTCTCAACCTGCATTTGAAGTATTCGTTCATCGACAATTTTGAGGATGGTCTGGCCCGGGTGATGATGAAGACCAAGACCGAGTCGGGGCGCGAGACGGGAGTCTTCGGCTGTATCGACGAGAAGGGGCACGAGGTGATACCCTGCATCTACGAGTCGGTATATATGGAGCCCGGTGGTGTGTTGGTTTCCCCGAAAGAGGGAGACAACAAGCTCTTTGTCTATCGCGACGGTACGCTGCAGGAGTTCCCGGTGCCCGACGGTCTCGAGCCGCAGGGAGGCTTCTACGATGGCCGGGCGAGAGTGCATGACGAGGATTTCAACTATGGCTATATCGATACCGAGGGGAATCTGGTGGTGCCCTGCCGCTACAATTCTGCCGATGATTTCAGCGAAGGATTGGCCGTGGTCGAGCAGAACTGGAGAAAAGGCTATATCGATGTCGACGGCAACGAGGTGACCCCTCTGATTTACTGTAATGCGATGGAGTTCTACAACGGCCTGGGCTGTGTGCAGAACGAAGAGGGTCTCTATGGCTATGTCGATGCGACGGGGCGCGAGGTGATACCCTGCCAGTTCGAATCGGCCGACTTCTTTTACGGCGATGTGGCTCCCGTATGTCTCGATGGGAGCTATGGACTCATCGACAAGACGGGCAGGTTTGTCTCGGCCACGCGATACAAGTCGATGGGCGTTTGTACCTCCAATCTGTTCTATTATGGCGAAGACGGCCTTTATGGTTTTGTCGATGCCCGGCAGAACGTGCTGACTCCGGCCCGATACAACAAAATAGATATTTGTCGGGAGGGGATGGTGGCTGTGGCCCAGCAGGGTAAATATGGTTTCGTAAACGAGAAGGGCGAGGAGGTAATCCCCTGCATATACAGCCGGGTGAACTGGTTCGACCAGGGATTTGCCCGGGTAGCCCGCAACGGTCGGGTAGGGTATATCGACAAGACGGGGCGCGAAATCTTCCTGCTCCCCTCGAACCGCTTCTCGAGTGCCTCTCGCTCGGGCTTCGGGGTATTCTGTTTCGAGAGCGGCGGCGAACTCTTCATCTTCGACGAAGAGGGCAACCGGCTCGACAGCAACGGACTCGAGACTCCGGATGCGGCTTCGGCTTCGGCCGGAAGCGACGCCTCGGCCGGCAGTGGCGCTGCGGGCGGTTCGGGTGTAGTGGTGGTGCCCTCTGTCTCGGCACCGGCCTCGACCGGCAGCAGCCAGAGCGACCCTGTCCGCCGGGTCGAGTGGGAGATTCGCCGCAACCGGGCTATCGAGGAGCTGGCCCGCCTGCAGGTGAAACTTATCGAAGACCCCAATTCGGCATATATCAAACACAACATACAGACACAGCAAAACATCATCAACACCTGCAACGAGATGATTGCCATCTACCAGTAACGGCCAGGGCTTTTCTATTCTGTGTCGGGATGAAAGGATTTCGGCGGCCTCCTTGCCTTTGACCGGCAAGAGAGGCTGAGTCACAAATTTTCGGGCAAGTGGGGCTGAGGGTTGATGGCTTTCTCGTATCTTTGCAGAACGATTAAAGAGGATTTGTTATGAATATTCTTCTCGATGTACATACGCACACGATAGCCAGCGGGCATGCCTTCAGCACCTTGCAGGAGATGGTACAGGCCGCGGCCGACAAGGGTTTGCAGATATTGGGTATTACCGAACATACGGGGGGAATCCCCGGCACCTGCTCCGACATCTATTTCCGCAACCTGCCGGTAGTGCCTCGCCGGATGTATGGCGTGGAGTTGCTGTTGGGTGCCGAAATCAATATTGTCGATTATGCAGGGCGGCTCGATTTGGAAGAGAAGTATTTCCGGTTTCTCGACCTGCGCATAGCCGGGTTGCATTCGCTCTGTTACCGGCCGGGCGACATCGACCAGAATACGGCCGCCGTGCTGGGGGCTATCTGTAACCCGCATATCGACATCATCAGCCATCCGGGCGACGGCACGGCCGAGTTGTATTTCGAGCCGCTGGTGCTGGCTGCCAAGGAGAACGGCGTGTTGCTCGAGATCAACAACAGTTCGCTCAATCCCTACCGCCACAAAGAGAAGGCGATGGCCAACAACCTCGAGATTCTGCGCCTGTGCAAGCGCTACGGGCAGCCGGTCATTCTGGGGAGCGACGCCCACATCTCCTTCTCGATAGCCGATTATCACTGGCTCTATCCGCTTCTGGCCGCCACCGAGTTCCCCGAGGAGCTCATCCTCAACGACAAGCCCGACGCCTTCAAGGCCCGGCTGAAACGGAACCGCGAGGATACGGCGCTTTAGAATCGCTTCATGCCGTAACGGTCGAAGGTCTTGCGCCGCGAAATCCACAGCGTGAGCAGTACCGATATGAGCGACGAGGCGAAGATGGTAATCATCAGCATAATCTGATATTTGATGGCCACGCTGGGGCTGCTGCCGCCCAGTATCTGACCCGTCATGGTGCCGGGCAGGGCGATGAGTCCCATGACCGCCATCGAGGCGATGGTGGGGTTGAACGACTTGATGAGGGCCTCGCGCATGAAGGGGGCGAGTGCCTCGCCGGGCGTGGCACCGTTGCCCAGCAGGTAGAGGTAGAGTTGCCGCTCGCGGTTGAGCGAGCCGTAGAACGAGTTGAGAGCTATGACGTTGGCCGATAGCATGTTGCCCAGTATCATGCCGCTGATGGGGATGAAGTAGCGGGCCGTGAAAATCTTTTCGGGCCGAACCACCAGCCCCAGAAAGTAGAGGTCGATGATGAGCAGCGACACGAGGAAGGCCACCGCCACGGCCATGAAGAGCATCTTTTGCGGCAGTTTGGTGCGCTTCAGTACCGTCGACGAGGCGATGACAATCATCAATACCACCCACAGCAGGTTTATCCACAGGTTGTCCCACAGGAACAGGTACTCGAGGTAAAACCCGATGAAGAAGAGTTGCACCGTCATGCGCAGGGCGGCCCAAAGGGTATCTTTCACCAGGCCGGTGCGGTAGCGGTAGAGAAAGTAGGTGGGGATAATCAGCAGCAGAAATCCCAGCACCATGTGGCTGTAGCCAATGTTTATCGTTTCCATGAATCAATCTCCGATATAGATTTTACGGTCGAACGAGTCGATGAATCGGGCGTCGTGCGAAACCATCAGTACAGTGGCCTCGTGCAGCGAGTGGATGTAGTCGATGACCCGGGCGATGGAGTCGGGGTCGAGGGCCGAGGTAGGCTCGTCGAGCAGCACAATATCCTTTTGCAGCAGGGCGGCAATCATGAGCATGATGCGTTGCCGCTGGCCGCCCGAAATCTCGATCGACCGCTTGTCGTACAGTTCGTGTTCCAGCCCCAGCCGGTCGAAGTGTTCCAGAACCGTTTCGCGCGAAGGCTTCAGAGCCTGGTTTATCCGCAGCCTGAAGGGGGCCTCGATCAGTTCCTGTATCGTGTCGTAGGGGAGGGTAAACTCCTGAGGCAGCCAGGCGGTGCGCCGCCGTACCTGTTGCACGGTGGTGGCGTCGAGTGTGCGGCCGTCGATGCGGATGCTCCCCTCATCGGGCAAGACAAAGCCGGGTACCGAAGCAAGAAGGGTGCTTTTACCGTGCCCCGAAGGGCCGTAAAGCACCGCTTTCTCGCCCCGGGCGATGCAACACGTGAAGTGTTGCATCAAGGGCTTGTTGTCATAAATAAAGGTGAGATTGTCAAACTCGATCATTTTGCCGGTTCCGGATTCTCGGTTTGTGCTTGAGGTTTCAGCCAGCGGTCGAGCCAGCGGAAGAAGATCCGTTGCCACAGCACGCCGTTCTGCGGTTTCAGAATCCAGTGGTTCTCGTCGGGGAAGATGAGCATCTCGGCCGGTACGCCGCGCAGTTTGGCGGCATTGAAGGCCGACATGCCTTGCGAGGCGAGGATGCGGAAGTCATATTCGCCGTGAGTGATGAGGATAGGCGTATCCCATTGGTCTACGAATTTGTGGGGCGAAGTGGCAAACGTGCGTTGAGCCGTAGCGTTCTTCTTGTCCCAGGGTGCGCCGCCCATATCCCAGTTGGCAAACCACATCTCTTCGGTCTCGACATACTGTTGCTCGAGGTTGTAGATACCGGCGTGGGCGATGAAGGCCTTGAACCGTTTCTGGTGATGGCCGGCCAGCCAGTATACCGAGAAGCCGCCGTAGCTGGCACCCACGGCACCCATGTGGTCGCCGTCGACATAGGGCTCTTTCTTCATCTCGTCGGTAGCGCTGAAGTAGTCCTTCATGTTCTGACCGCCGTAATCGCCGCTAATCTGTTCGAGCCACTCCTGTCCGAAGCCGTAGAGACCGCGGCGGTTGGGGGCGATGACGATGTAGCCGTTGGCCGCCATCAGTTGCAGGTTCCAGCGATACGACCAGAACTGGCTGACGGGTTGCTGCGGACCACCCTGGCAGTAGAGAATGGCGGGGTATTTCTTCGAGGGGTCGAAGTGGGGCGGATAGACAATCCAGGTGAGCATCTTCTTGTTGTCGGTGGTCGTGATCCAACGCTCCTCGACCTTGCCCATGGTGAGCTGGTCGAGTATCTCCTTGTTTTCGAACGAGAGCTCTTTCACCTCTTTGCTCTGGGGGTTGACGCTGTAAATCTCGTCGGGTTGCGACAGCGAGTGACGCATGGCGATGAGGCAGCTCTCGCTCACGGGAGCCAGCGAGGCGTAGTCGTAGTAGCCGGTCGTAATCTGCTCGATTTTCTTGTCGAGGCCCACGCGGAAGATGTGAATCTCGCCCTGGTAGGCCGAGCGGATGAAGAGCGACTGTCCGTCGGGAGCCCAGGCCAGTTCGTCGGTGCTGTAGTCGAAGTCGGCCGTGAGGTCTTGTTTCTCGCCGGTAGCCATGTTCATGATGAAGAGGCGGTTCTTGTCCGACTCATACCCGTCGCGCTCCATGCTGCCCCAGGCCAGGTATTTGCCGTCGGGCGAGAAGGTCGGCGTGGTGTCGTAGCCCATCATGCCCTCGGTGAGGTTGCGGGTCTGCTGGGTGGCCAGGTCGTAGAGGTAGATGTCGGAGTTGGTCGAGATGGAGTATTCCAGACCGGTCTTCTTGCGGCTGGTGTAGGCCACGGCCTTGCTGTCGGGAGTCCAGGCAAACGACTCGATGCCGCCGAAGGGTTTCATGGGCGACTCGTAGGGCTCGCCCTCCATGATGTCGGTGATGCCCGAAAGCTCCTTACCGTCGAACGAGGCGATGTAGGGGTGCGGAATCTCCTCGACCCACTCGTCCCAGTGTTTGTACATGAGGTCGTCGATCACGCGGCCGGTAGCCTTGTCGAGGTCGGGGTAGATGTCCGAGGCCTTCTGGCTGTACTTCACGTTGCCGATGAAGAGGATCTGTTTCTCGTCGGGCGAGAAGAGGAAGCCGTTGATGCCCTTCTCGTGGTGGCTTATCTGCCGGGCGTTGCTGCCGTCGGCCTCCATGATCCACAGTTGCGAGTCGCCGCTTTTGCCCGAGAGGTAGGCAATCTGTTTGCCGCCGTTAATCCACACGGCGTTGCCCTCCGACTCGGGGGTGCAGGTAATCTGTTTCTTGTTCTGTCCGTCGATGTCCATCACGAAGAGCTCGCGGTTGCTCTTGTTCTGCTTCACATCTTCGTAGGTAACCCCGAAGAGGATTTTGCTCTTGTCGGGCGAAACCACAGGGTCGCTCACCCGGCCAAAGGCCATGAGCACCTCGGTAGTCAGGATGCCGTTTTCGACTTTCACGGGCTGCTTGCCGATAATGTCACCGGTCTTCCCGGCTGGCTGACAGGCTGTTACTAATAATGCTCCTGCCATCATCATACAATTTAGTTTGTTCATAAATAAAGGTTTATAGATTGTTTTTGTTCGGTTTCCCTTTCTGTCGCCGGGGCGGCTTGTTCTCGCCCACGAGGTGGGCCGGTTTGCGCCACGGCGTGTTGCCGTAGAGTTTCTCGAGCAGGTCGTTGCGGTGCATGCGCCTGAGCGAGTTCTGTATGTCGTTGCGCTTCTCGGGCAGATACCAGAAGAAGTATTTCCGCTGGTTCAGTTTCTCCTCGGGCTTGCGGGCGGTGTAGACCTTCTCGCCCGTGTAGGGGTGTATGCCGGTGTAGTAGATTTCGGTCGAGAGGGTCATGGGGGTAGGGGTGAAGTCCTGCACCTGCTCCAGCTTGAAATTCATGTGCTTGGTCAGGGCGGCCAGTTCGGCCATCTCCTCCTCGGTGCATCCGGGGTGGCTCGAGATGAAGTAGGGGATAATCTGCTGGTTGAGCCCCTGCTCGCGGTCTATGCGGTCGAAGGTGCGCTTGAACTGCTCGAAGAGCGAGAACGACGGCTTGCGCATGATGGTCAGCACGCGGTCCGAGGTGTGCTCGGGGGCCACCTTCAGCCGGCCCGAGACGTGGCGGGCAATCAGCTCCTCGGTGTAGCGGCGGGTGCTGCGGTTCAGTGCGTCGTCTTTGTGGCGGTGCAACAGCAGGTCGTAGCGCACGCCGCTGCCGATGAACGACTTCTTGATACCCGGCAGGGCATCGACGGCGTGGTAGATGTCGAGCAGGTCGCTGTGGTCGGCGTTGAGGTTGGGGCATATCTGGGGGGCCAGGCACGAGGGGCGTTTGCACTTGTGGCACAGCTCCAGGTTCTGGCCGTGCATGCGGTACATGTTGGCCGAGGGGCCGCCCAGGTCGCTCAGGTAGCCCTTGAAGTCGGGCATCGCGATAATCTGCTTCACCTCCTTGAGAATCGACTCCTTGGAACGCGAGGCGATGAACTTGCCCTGATGGGCCGAGATGGTGCAGAAGGCGCACCCGCCGAAACAGCCCCGGTGCAGATTGACCGAAAACTTGATCATCTCGTAGGCCGGTATCGTCTTCCCCTTGTAGCGGGGGTGAGGCATGCGGGTGTAGGGCAGGTCGAACGAGGCGTCGATTTCGGCCTCGGTCATGGGCGGGTAGGGCGGATTGACCACGATTACCCGCTCGCCCACGCGCTGCCACAGTCGCTTGGCGTGGTACTTGTTCGACTCCTCCTCGATGTGGCGGAAGTTCTCGGCCTGCTTGCGCTTGTGTTGCAGGCACTCCTCGTGCGAAGCCAGCACGATGTTGTGCTCGTCCTCGACTGTCGAGGGGGTATTGGCGCCCGGTTGTATGGTGGCCGTCTGCGGTATGTCGGTGAGGCGGTCGATGGTCTCGCCCTGTTGCAGCCGGCGGGCAATCTCGACGATGGGTCGCTCGCCCATGCCGTAGATGAGCAGGTCGGCGGGACACTCGGCCAGAATACCCGGCAGCAGTTTGTCTTGCCAGTAGTCGTAGTGGGTGAGGCGTCGCATCGAAGCCTCGATGCCGCCGATGATGACCGGCGTGTCGGGGAATAGCTCCTTGAGTATGCGGCTGTAGACCACGGTGGGGTAGTCGGGGCGCATGCCGTGCCGCCCGTTGGGGGTGTAGGCATCGTCGCTGCGCAGACGCTTGTTGGCCGTGTAGTGGTTCACCATCGAGTCCATGGCTCCGGCCGAGATGCCGAAGAAGAGCCGGGGCGTGCCCAGCTTCTTGAAATCGCGCAGGTCGTCCTGCCAGTTGGGTTGGGGCACGATGGCCACCCGCAGCCCCTCGGCCTCGAGTATGCGCCCGATGACGGCAGCCCCGAACGAGGGGTGGTCGACATAGGCATCGCCCGAGAAGAGAATCACGTCGACATAATCCCAGCCTCGCATCTCCAGCTCTTTGCGGGTCGTGGGCAACCAGTCTTGCAATCGGTATTCTTTCATCACTTTCGTAGCGGTATAGGTTGGTCAGGCAGTAGGCTTGTCGGCCGCTGCCTGTTGTAACAAATCTTCCAGTTTTATCAGTTCGTCGCGATACTGGGCCGCCTCGATGAACTCCATCTTCTTGGCCGCCTCGACCATCTGTCGGCGAGTGCGCTCGATGGCCTTTTGCAGTTGGTCGCGATTCATGTATTTCACAATCGGGTCGGCCGCCACATCTACATGCTCCAGATACTCGTCGCTGTAAGCCCGGGCCGGTTGGCTCGGCTTGGCAGCTTTTGCCGGCTTGGCCGGTTGCGGCTGTTGCGGTTTGGCCTCGGTGTTGGCCCCCAGCAGCGAAGAGTTCTTGGCCTTCTGGATAGCTTTGGGGGTGATGTGGTGAGCCTCGTTGTAGGCCAACTGCTTCTCGCGGCGGCGGTTGGTCTCGTCGATGGTCTTCTGCATGCTCTCGGTAATGCGGTCGGCATACATGATGACCCGTCCGTTAAGGTTTCGCGCGGCCCGGCCCACCGTCTGGGTGAGCGACCGGTGCGAGCGCAGGAATCCCTCCTTGTCGGCATCGAGTATGGCCACGAGCGATACCTCGGGCAGGTCGAGCCCCTCGCGCAGCAGGTTCACGCCGATGAGCACATCGTAGACGCCGGCCCGCAGGTCGTCGAGAATGCGGATGCGGTCGAGGGTGTCGACGTCGGAGTGTATGTAGTTGCAGTTGATGTCGAGTTTGGTCAGGTAGCTGTTCAGCTCCTCGGCCATGCGTTTGGTCAGGGTGGTGACCAGCACCCGCTCGTCGCGCTCGATGCGCTGCTGTATCTCCTCGAGCAGGTCGTCTATCTGGTTGAGGCTGGGCCGCACCTCGATGACCGGGTCGAGCAGACCGGTGGGCCGGATGACCTGCTCTACCACCACGCCCTCGCTCTTCTCGAGCTCGTAGTCGGCCGGGGTGGCGCTTACGTAGATAATCTGCCGGGCCAGACTCTCGAACTCGTCGAACTTCAGCGGCCGGTTATCCACGGCAGCTGGCAGGCGGAACCCGTACTCCACCAGGTTCATCTTGCGCGAACGGTCGCCCCCGTACATGGCCCTGATCTGCGGTACGGTCACGTGGCTCTCGTCGATGATGGTAAGGAAATCGTTGGGGAAATAGTCGAGCAGGCAGAAGGGGCGGGTACCCGCTTCGCGGCCGTCGAAGTAGCGCGAGTAGTTCTCGATGCCCGAGCAGTGGCCTATCTCGCGAATCATCTCCACGTCGTAGGTCACCCGCTCGTAAAGCCGCTTGGCCTCGAGCTCCTTCCCGATCGATTTGAAAAACTCCACCTGTTTGCCCAGGTCTATCTCTATCTCGCCGATGGCTTTGTCGATGCGCTCTTTGGTCGTCACGAACAGGTTGGCCGGGAATATCTTGTAGGCATCGAAGGTGCCCGTGCTGCTGCCCGTAGCGGGGTCGACGGTGCGTATCGACTCAATCTCCTCGCCCCAGAACTCGATGCGCACGATGGTGTCGTCGTAGGCCAGGTAGATGTCGACCGTGTCGCCCTTCACCCTGAAGTTGCCCCGGTTGAGCTCCACCTCGTTGCGCGAGTAGAGCGAATCGACCAGATGCCGCAACAGCCGGTTGCGCCCGATGTTGTCGCCCACCTTCACCTCGACCACGTTGCTGTGGAAGTCCTCGGGGTTGCCGATGCCGTAGAGGCACGACACCGACGAGACCACAATCACATCCTTGCGCCCCGACAGCAGGGCCGAGGTGGTGGAGAGTCGCAAGCGGTCTATCTCTTCGTTGATGGCAAGGTCTTTCTCGATATAGGTGTCGGTCGAGGGGATATAGGCCTCGGGCTGGTAGTAGTCGTAGTAGGAGACAAAATACTCGACGGCATTCTCGGGGAAGAACCCCTTGAACTCGTTGTAGAGCTGGGCCGCCAGCGTTTTGTTGTGGCTCAGGATAAGGGTAGGTTTTTGCACCCGCTCGATTACGTTGGCCATGGTGAATGTCTTTCCCGAGCCCGTCACGCCCAGCAACGTCTGGTAGGGAGTGCCGTCGAGCACGCCCCGGCTCAGTTCGTCGATGGCTTCCGGCTGGTCGCCGGTGGGACGATAGGGAGAAATAAGTTTGAAATCCATGACATTCGTTTCTTTAAGATTCGGGTATAATCAAACAGAGGATGATGTATATCACCACCGGGGTGCCTATGGCTCCCAGCGACAGCAGCACATAGATGATGCGAACCACCGTAGGGTCCAGCCCCAGGTATTCGCCCAAGCCAGCACACACGCCGCCAATCATGCGCCCCTCGCGAGGCCGGGTAAGTCGTTTGATCATATTCGTCGCAATTTAGTCGGGGACAGGCTCTCCCGGGCATGCAAGCCCGATTCCGCATCGGCTGTGCCGAAACTTCGCCTACCTCCGCAATTTATTGCAAAGATAGAACAAAGCAAGGGTAAAAACAAAATTGCACCCCCTTCGTTTTATAAGAAGAGGGGCTCTCTTTTGTTGCCGGCGAATCGAGAGGTGTTGCCTGTTTCGGCAGGAGAAGGGTCCGCGTCGGGTGCGGTCGGGAATATGCTGGTCGATACAAACCGGGAGGTAGCCGATAAATAGCCCCTAATTGTCGCCGTCACCGTTAAATTTCTATTATTTCTTTTCCATATTCGGCCGAAATCTCTAACTTTGCAACCTGATAAAGAAACGAATAATGCGAAAACTGATCTGTTCTATCGTTTGTGCCTTGCTCCTTGTCTCGTGCGGTGAGTATAACAAGATACTGAAAAGTACTGATTATGAGCTGAAATATGACTATGCCAAGAAGGCATTCGAGCGCAAGAAGTACATGCAGGCCGCTACCTTGCTCGAGGAACTGGTGGCTATCTTCAAGGGCACCGACAGGGCAGAAGAGTCGCTCTATCTGCTGGCTCGCAGTTATTATCTGAATAAGGACTATGTCACCTCGGGCGAGTATTTCCAGGCCTATTACAAAAATTATCCCAAGGGCGAGTATACCGAGCTGGCCCGCTTTTACTGCGGCTATGGCTACTACCTCGACTCTCCCGAGGCCAAACTCGACCAGACCGGTACCTACAAGGCCATCGACGAAATGCAACGCTTCCTCGACTATTTCCCCAACAGCGAGCGGGCCAAACAGGCACAGGATATTATCTTTGAACTGCAAGACAAGCTGGTTTACAAAGAGTTGCTTAATGCCCAGCTCTATTACAACTTGGGCAACTACATGGGCAACAACTACCAGTCGGCCATCATCACGGCACAGAATGCCCTGAAAGAGTATCCCTATACCCGCTATAAGGAGACCCTCTCGATGCTTATCCTGAAGTCGAAATATCAGGAGGCCGTGCAGAGTATCGAAGAGAAGAAACCCGAGCGTTTCCGCGATGTCATCGACGAGTATTACTCGTTTATCAACGACTTTCCTTCGGGTGAATATACCAAAGAGGCCGAGAATATTTTTAAGGTGGCTAACAAATACGTAAAAGATTAATCTTTAAAATAATGGATTACAAGAAAACAAATGCACCGACAAACACCGTAACACGCGATATGGTGGCTTTGTCTTCCGACACGGGAAACATTTACGAGACTGTATGTATTATTGCCAAAAGAGCCAATCAGATTGCCGTTGAAATGAAGGCCGACCTGGAAAAGAAACTCCAGGAGTTCGCTTCGTGCAACGATAATCTCGAGGAGGTATTCGAGAACCGTGAGCAGATTGAGATCTCGCGCTACTACGAGAAGCTGCCCAAACCCGTTCTTATTGCTACGCAAGAATACATAGAGGGTAAAATCTATTACAAAAATCCCGAGAAGGAAAAATCGGCTATCGAATAATAGCCTGCCAGGCATACTTGCAAGCCGCACTATCGAAATGGAATAGTGCGGCTTGCAGATTTTTCTCGCACACTCCCCTTGTCGCAGGCGTGGGGTGGGCGACAGGTAGAGAGTGACCGAAAAAAATAACCGCACAATTAGTTCATTAAAATATGATCAATAGAATACTAATCCGTTCCAAAGTCATACAGATTGCCTACTCCTATTTCTTGACGAAAGACAAGACGGTGATGGATGCCGAAAAGGAACTCTTCTTCAGTTTCGAAAAATCCTACGAGCTGTATCATCTGTTGCTGACCTTGATGGTTGAGTTGACCGATACGCAGGCTGCCCGGGTCGAAGCCGCCCGCATGAAGTTCCTGGCAACTCCCGAGGAGAAGAATCCCAACATGCGCTTTGTCCACAACCGCTTTATCGAGCAGTTGCGGAATTGCAACGATTACAAGGATTATCACGAGAAGAAACCCATCACCTGGACCAACGACCCCGAATTTTTGAGAGACTTCTCGGAGCGGATTGTCAAGAGCGACCTCTACAAAGAGTATATGGAGGCTCCCGAGGATTCGTATGAGAACGATTGCGAGTTCTGGAAAAAGGTGGTCAAGACCATGTTCTGCACCGACGAGGAGCTGCTCGAGCTGCTCGAACAGAAATCGCTCTACTGGAACGACGACCTGGAAATCATCACCACCTTCGTGCTGAAGACCATCAAGCAGTTCAGCGAGGCAAACGGCGAGTCGCAGGCCCTGCTGCCCATGTTCAAGGACGACGACGATGCCGAGTTTGCCAAGGAGCTCTTCCGCAACACCCTGCTGCATGGCGACGAGTATCGCAACTACATCGAGAACTTCATCCGCAATTGGGAGATCGAGCGGGTTGCCTTCATGGATATAGTCATCATGATGGTGGCCATGAGCGAGTTCTACAAATTCCCCTCGATACCTACGCGGGTTACCCTCAACGAGTATATCGAACTGGCCAAGTCGTACAGCACGGCCAAGAGCGGCCAGTTTGTCAACGGGGTGCTCAATGCTATCGCCGATAATCTCAAAAAAGAGGGCGTTCTGACAAAAGAGTAAAAAAATTGTTATATATTTGTGGACTCTCATTTTCGAGGGGACCATATGTAAAAACTATTAAAAGCTAAATTATGACAACACTATCCATTCTTTTACAAAGTGCAGCCAGCAGCGGAATGTCGAGCATCCTGATGATGGTCGCCTTGATTGCCATCTTCTATTTCTTCATGATTCGTCCGCAGACGAAACGTCAGAAAGAGATTCGCAAATTCCGCGAGGGTCTCTCTGCCGGCGATAAAATCGTAACGGCCGGGGGCTTGTTCGGAAAAATAAAAGAGGTTAAATCCGACTCCTTCATCATCGAGATTGCCGAGAATACCCGTGTGCGCATTGCCAAGGATTCGGTATATCCGTCGGTAGCCGATGCCAAAGACAGCGGTGCTCAACAGGCCAAATAATAGAGCCTCGTGCAATAGGCTCCTCTAACGGAGAAATAAAAAGATAAAGTTTTTTATCGGCAGAGACCTACGGTCCCGATAAAAAACTTTATCTTTGTTGTATATAGCCATTGCGTGATAGTATGAAAAAGAAGATTTCGGCCCGCATAGCCACACGATTCAGAGCGATTGCCCGTAAGATAGGCGCAACCTTTCGTCAGGAGCGCACGCGCGAGTTGTTCACTTTTCTAGGTTTCGTGTTGCTGTCGCTGGTATTCTGGTTCATGCAGGGGTTGAATGAGGAGGTCGAGAACTCGTTCCAGATTCCGGTCGAGTTGCAAAACTTGCCCGAGAAGACCACCCTTATCAACGACTTGCCCTCGCATATCGAGGTGCGCATACGCGACAAGGGCCCCGTGATGCTGGGCTATGCCATCGAAGGATTGAGTCCGTTACGCATCAATTTCCAGGAGTATGACAAGGGGGGTAGCTCGTTCCTGTTGTCGCCCTCGCAACTCGAGACCGTCATGCGCAAATCACTGCGTCCCACCACTACGATTCTGTCGCTTATCCCCGACACGCTGAAGGTGCAGTATACCCACAGTGCCGGCAAACGGGTGAAGCTGGTGGTGAAAGGGCACGCCTCGACTACCCCGCAATGTGTGTTGAGCGGGCCCATGACTGCCAATATCGACTCGGTCATGGTCTATGGCGAAAACTCGTTGCTGAAGCACCTCAAAGAGGTCTACACCACCGAGTTCGAGGCCAAGCGGCTGAGCGATACTTTGCGCACGACCGTGCGCATGGCCCGCATACCCAACCTGCGTATTGTCCCCGAGCAGGTCGAGGTGACGATTCCCGTCGAAGAGATGACCTCGAAACTGCTCGATATACCTGTCGTGACCCAGAGTGTACCCGCCGGATGGTCACTCATCACCTTCCCCTCGTCGGTACAGCTCTCGTGCATGATGCCCTTTAGCCGGTTTGCCTCGGTCAGCGAAGAGAGCTTCTTGCTGGGGGTCGATTACGCCGACCTGTCTGGTCGTTCCGCTCCCGGCAAGTTGGGCATCAAGGTGCTGAAGGCTCCCGATTTTGTGCGCAATATCGTGCTGTCGCAAGACAGTGTCGACTATATTCTGGAACAGAAGAGACCGGTCTTTACCGTATCGTCCGATACGGTTATCGTCTCCATCCCCGATACGATATGATATGAAACGAATAGGAATTACAGGTGGCATAGGCAGCGGCAAGTCGGTTGTCTCGAACTTGCTGCGGGTGATGGGTTACCGAGTGTACGATACCGATTCGGAGGCCCGGCGCCTGATGAACACCTCGCCCGAATTGAAACGGCAGATAGCCGAAGCTTTTGGCGACGATGTCTACACCGACGGTTCCCTGAACCGTCCGTTGCTCGCCTCGCGGGCCTTCGGTCACCCCGACCGGGTAGCCCGGCTCAACGCCATCGTGCACCCTGCCGTGCGGGCCGATTTCGACCGCTGGAGCCACAGTCGTCCCGACGAGCTCTGTTTCGTCGAGTCGGCCATCCTCTACGAGTCGCAGCTCGACCGTCTGGTCGACGAGGTGTGGTTGGTAACCGCTCCCGAAGCGTTGCGCATCGAGCGAGTGCAGCAGCGTAGCGGACTCACGGCCGACGAGGTGCGCCGCCGCATGGCCTCGCAGATGGACGAGGAGGAGCGCCGCCGTCGGGCCACCCACATTCTCTATAACGATGGGCGGCAGTCGCTCATTGCCGCCGTGCTCTCGCTCTTGGAAGAGCCGCGGTGAGAAAAAATTTCGCCCGATAAATCGGTTAAACCCGACAAGTATATTATTTTTGCACGACAAATTGATTAAGTCATTAAATATAAAACACCAATTTTTATGTTGAAAACGATTTTATCTATCTCTGGGAAACCGGGTTTGTATAAGTTGGTATCTCAAGCCAAGAATATGCTGATTGTCGAATCTTTGCAAACCGGTAAACGTCTGCCTGCCTATGCCCATGAAAAAATCATCTCGCTGGGCGACATCGCCATCTTTACCGACGAAGACGATGTGCCTCTGGGCGAAGTATTGGAATCGATCAAGAAGAAAGAAAACGGTGGCAAAGTGTCGCTCGATACGAAGAAAGCCGATGCCGAGGCGCTGCGTGCCTATCTGGCCGACGTGCTCCCCAACTTCGATCGCGAGAGAGTGTATGTAACCGACATCAAGAAACTCATCAGCTGGTACAACCTGCTGGTCGAGACGGGCAACACCGATTTCGTAGAGGAGAAGAAGGCCGATGCCGAACCTGAAAAGGAGGCTGCTGCCGACAAGGCCGAAAGCAAATAAACCAAGGTATCGATCAGGTGCGATTCCATCGCACGGCGAACAGATAAACCAAGGGGCTGTGACTCGTTCGAGTCGCGGCCCCTCTCTTTTTGCCGGGTCGGGAGGCCAGGCTGAATAGGGTTGGGGGCGGTTGGATGGCCGGTCGTTTATCTCTCTTTGAGAGAGGTGCTACCCGGGGACTTCGGTCAGCGTGCGGGTCTGTATGTCCAGGCTCCCTCCGTGCGCACGTCGTGGCAGGCGATGCCCTGCTTGTAGCAGTCGTTCAGCCACAGGCGGGCCCGCGACGGATGCACGTTGGCCCCGATGATAACCTGTCCGATGTCGAAGAGCCGGACCACGTCGGCCAGTCGTCCGTCGAATTGCCGGTCGACCACGGCATAGTCGATTGACAGCCGTTCGCCTGGTAGTTGGGTGTCGGAGCCCTTCCGGCCGGGGGTGTCGAGCAGGAGCAGCCGTTTGCCGTGAAAGATGGCAAAGGGGTAGTCGACAAGGAGCTGCGGCCCTTCGACCGGAGTGGTCCCCGGTTGTATCAGGGTGTAGCTTGCGTAGCCGTTTTGTTGGCGATAGGGCTCGCCGGGCAGTGGCCCCTCGACCGGCAAGGTATCGGGTAGTAACAGGTAGCAGTGTCCCCGGTCGCTCAGTTGCACCACGGTCGATTGGGGGTCTTCATAGACTACTATTTCAGGGCATGGAGCCCGATGGGTAGCCAGGTCGGCAGCCAGAAAGAGAATGGCGGCCCCCAGCGTAAGCCCGAGCAGTCGCTTCGAACGCCGCTTCACCGTCAGGTAGATGAGGATTCCCCCGATAAAGTAGCCCCACAGGTAGCGGGGTTCCAGCCACACCCCCTCGAGGTGGCTGCCCGGCAGGTGGTCGATGGCGAGACTCAGCCTTTCGATAAATCGCAGCAGCAGGTCGGTGGCGGTTGCCAGCCAGAGGTAGGGCAGATGCAGGGCGGTGAGCAGCAGCATGAGCAGGGCCAGCCCGAAGATGACGGGCAGGAGCGGCAGTACCACCAGATTGCCAACCAGAAAGAGCAGGGGCAGGGTGTGGAAGTAGTAGATGGCGATGGGCAGGGCGCCCGCTTGTGCGGCTATCGACACGGCCGTACACGAACTCGCCCAGCGCACGAGGCGGTAGGGCGACTTTCCCCCGACGTTTAGTCGGCGGTAGAAGAGCAGGATGGCGGCGACGGCGGCGAAACTCATCTGGAATCCGGCATCGAACACGAGGCGGGTGTCGTAGAGCAGCATGAAGAAGGCGGCGGCAAACAGGGCATTGAGCGAACTGTTACGTCGTTCCAGAAACTCGGCTGTCAACAGGAACGACGCCATGATGCTGGCCCGCACGGCCGAGGGGGACAACCCCGTGATGCAGGCATAAATCCACAACACGAGCAGCGTGAGCAGGGGGCGCAACTTGCGGCCCGTCTCGCTCCAGGCCAGGGGGAAGAGCAGCAGGTAGACCAGCGAGGCAATGACTCCCATGTGCAGCCCGCTTACGGCCAGTATGTGCGAGAGTCCCGAGGCCGAGAACGACTGTCGCAGGTCGGGCGGAAAATCGGCTCGGTCGCCCAGCAGAAGGGTTTTCAGCAGCAGGGCGCTGTGGGGCGCGAGGTGGCAGGTGTCGATGCGGTGGGCGAGTGCGGTTTGCTGCATGGCTGCCCAGGCCCGAAATTCCGAGCGGGGTTCGTGGCCGATGTACCGCCATCGCTCGTCGGCAAGGTATTGGTTGCGGGCGATGCCCTGGTAGCGCATGAAGGCGGCCCGGTCGAAGTCGCCCGGGTTCCCAATCCCGGCAATGGGGCGCAGTCGAAATTCAAAAATTATCCGGTCGCCGTAGTCGAGCCGGCCGGCCGACAGACTCTTTTCGAAGTAGAGGGCCACCTTTTCGCGATAGGGTACCGTGTGGCCCAGGGTATCGACCAACCCGGTAATCGAGGCGGGGCAGTAGTAGGCCCCCTCTTTCTCGACCGCTTTGTGGTCGATGTGGGCGACGGCTACGGGATAGAAGCCCTCGGGCTGCCGGTAGGGGCGTTGTTGCAGGTAGTGCAGGGTGGCTCCTGCCGATAGGAGAATCAGGAAGAGTCCCCACCCGAAGAATTCGCGCTTGCGGTATTGCTCCTCGATGGTGCCCCGCTTGGTCTGCAACCCCCACAGCACGAGTCCGCCCAGCCCCGGCAACAGACAGCTCCACAAGGGGAGATGCAGCAGGGCCTGCCCCACGATTCCCGCCAGCAGCGGGAGCAGCAGTCGAATGAATGGAGTACGGGCAGCCGACAGGGGATTTCGGGTCATGGCAGTATGTTTTTCGGTGTGTCAGACAAGGTAGGCGAGCGGTGTAAAAGCACCCGTGTTCGCTTAGAATCGGCGGGTCATGTAGCGCATGAAGTCCGAGGCGAGGCCGCCGTTCTGTCCGGCATTCTGGACGAAGCAGAACTCCCGCTCGCAGGTGAAATCGGCAATCTCGATTACCTTCAGCCGACCGTCGGCAATCTCGGTCGAAACCGCCTGTATCGACATCATGCCCACACTGTCGGTGTTGTAGAGAAACCGTTTGATGCCCTCGGTTGTGCCCAGTTGCATGGCAATGTTGAATTGCGACAGCTTCAGCTGCTTTTGCGCCAGCGCCTTTTCAAAGACCTCGAGGCTGCCCGAGCCGCTCTCGCGAATGACCAGCGGCAGTTGCCGCAGCTGGTCGAGCGAAATCTCGTCGTACCGCGCCAGCTTGCTGCGGGTGCTGGCTATGCACACCAGCTCGTCGCGCATGAACGGGGTGTAGTGCAGGTGGGGCTGGCGGCTCACCCCTTCGATGAGCCCCAGGTCTATGCGGTTCTCTTCGACGGCCCGCTCGATGGCACGGGTGTTCCCGTTGACGAGCGACAGCTTTATCTGCTTGAACTTCTGGCTGAATGTGGCCAGATAGGAGGGTAGCACATACTGGGCGATGGTGGTGCTGGCCCCCAGCCGCAGTTCGCCCATGTGGCGCTGGGTGAGCAGGTTCATCTCGAAGTCGAGCTGCTTGTAGTGAGCGAGTATCTTCTCGGCATGCGAGAGCAGCAGTTCACCCTCGGGGGTGAGGGTAATGTGGGTACCCATCCGCTCGAACAGTCGCGTGCTGTACTCGGCCTCGAGCTCCTGGATGTGCTTGCTGATGGCCGGTTGGCTCACATACAGCTCTTTCGAGGCTTTGGTAAAACTGAGGTTGTGGGCTACGCTGCAAAAAACTTTTAGTCTGAAGTCTATCATGGTGGAGGGGCTTATGGCGTTATCGATTCCAAATATCCCAGGCGGCCAGGGCCTGCAGGTGCAGCATCTCGGTGCCGTTTTTGGTCTTGCACCCCTGGCGGGCCGCCAACTCGAGAAAGCGGGTCACCTCGGGGTTGTAGATGAGGTCGTAGCAGAGGTGCTCGGGGGTAAGGCATTCGTAGGGGATGCGGGGAGCCTCGTCGGTGTGAGGATACATGCCCACCGGCGTGGTGTTGACGATGATGCGGTGGGAAGCCATCCGCTCGGGGGTGAGGTCGTCGTAGCCGATGATGTCGCCGCGCCGTTGCCGCGAGACGAAGGCAGGCTCGATGTGCAGCGACTTCAGTCCGGCATAGACCGCTTTCGAGGCGCCACCCGTTCCCAGGATGAGTGCCCGTTGCATGCCCTCGTCGATGAGCGGGGCAATCGATTGGGTGAACCCGATGATGTCGCTGTTGTAGCCTTTGAGCCATACGCGGCCGTCGGGTTGCCGGGTTATCTGTATGACGTTGACGGCCCCAATCGCGCGGGCCTGCGGGTCCAGCTCGTCGAGCAGCGCGATAACCTCCGTCTTATAGGGTATCGTTACATTCAGCCCGCAGAGCTCCCGGCGGTCGGCAATGAGTTGCCGCAGAGTCGAGAGGTCGGGCATCTCGAAGTTTTCGTAGGTGGCCGCTATCCCCTCACGTTCGAATTTCGCGTGGAAAAACGAGCGGGAAAACGAGTGTCCCAAGGGATACCCCACCAGTCCGTATACGTGGTTCATAGCTATCGTTTCAGTTTATCCGTTGTATTTCGATTCGGCCAATATCTCGCCGGCATCGTCGGGCGAGGCCAGCAGTTCGGCCGCACTTTTCTTCTTCTCCTGGGCATATCGCTTGACTATCTGGTAGCCGATCCAGCGGCCCAGACGGCCCGGCGAATCCTGATGCAGCACGGCTACAAAGGGGGCCGGTTCCACATATTTGTGGATGAGCATCGACTCGGTGTTGAACAGGTGCTTCTTGCTCACCACCTGGTGCCAGATTTCGGCCTCGTTGGTCTGGCACCACTGCGCCTGCTCGTCGGTGTAGCCCAGCAGGCGGTATTCGTCGGCCTCGGGGAATATCGAGGCGAGGGCATAGAGAATCTTCCCCTCGTAGACCATGCGGTCGAGCAGAGCATTGCGTTTCGATTCGTAGGGGTAGCGGGTGCGCAGCCACACCTCCAGAGCGTCGTAGGCTATGCGGCCGCTCTCGTGCAGCCCCCGTTCATATATATAATAGCGTTGTTCGTAGAGCGGGTAGTCGGCCCCCAGGTAGCAGTCGAGCGAGATAGAGAGCAGCGAGTCGACCGTAACAATCGACTGGTTCAGCCCCGACACATGGGTGAGCAGGCGGGGACGCGGTGCCTGCGGAAAGAGCTCGCTGTACCGGTCGAAGCCCTGTTGCAGGGCGGCAATCCAGGCGGTGTCGCTGGCGAAGTGCGACTCGGTATCGGCATAGAGTTGGGCAATGGCTTCGTGGGTGAGAAACAGGTTCAGCCCCTCGCGGAAGTCGGGGGCGTCGCCCAGCCCCAGAATCTGCCGGCAGTAGACGGAGAAGAAGGGGGTGTATTTCTCCCTGAAGCCGGCCGCCGCGGCGGTGTCGGTCTGTTGCACATAGGCCGGGAGTTCGCGGTCGAACCGTTCGATGGTCACGGGGTGTCGGGTTACGGAGCTCCGGGCCTCCGAAGCCTTTCCGTTGCAGGCGATGAAGGCCGCCGTCAGCAGGCATATCGCCATGGCATAGCTGTTTTGTTTCAGGTGTCGTATCATATACACGCTTTTTGTCTCGCTTTTGCAAAAATACTTTTTTCTTTCGAGAAAGCCATCGGTGCGAATCCAGTTTTACGATTTGAGTATAAGGCAATAAATCTCCTTGAAATTGACATCTTTTTCGAGCTTTATTTATACCTTTGCATTTGAAACTGCGAAATAGGCCCGGATGGTACGCCGCCTGTTTGGCAATTTGTCAGGATTCCGGCGGGGCCGGGTCTTGTGTTAATGATAGCAGATACTGGTTTATGAAACATTCATATTGCTTTACGCGGGTGCTCTCCCTCCTTTTTGCATTTGTGCTCGGGCTCTCGGTCGTTTCGGCCAAAGACTTCGTGCTGGTCATCGATGCCGGTCACGGAGGGCGCGACGCGGGTGCCCTTGGCAACAAGGCCAAGGAGAAGGACATCAATCTGGGGGTAGCCCTGAAGCTGGGGCGCATGGTGGCCAACAATGTGCCGGGGGTGAAGGTGGTCTATACCCGCGACAAGGATGTCTACCTCACCTTGCAGGAGCGGGCCGATAAGGCCAACCGGGTGGAGGGCGACCTCTTCATCTCGATACACACCAACTCGATTGACAAGAAATCGCCCAACCGCAAGACCGTGGCCGGTGCCTCTACCTGGACACTGGGTCTGCACCGCAGCAAAGAGAACCTCGAGGTGGCCAAGCGTGAGAACTCGGTTATCTATCTCGAGAACGATTTCTCTACCCGTTACGAAGGGTTCGACCCCAACTCGACCGAGTCGTACATTATCTTTGAATTCATGCAGTACAAGCATATGGAGCAGAGCATCAACTTTGCCTCGGACATACAGCACGAGTTTGTATCGGTAGCCAACCGTGTGGACCGCGGGGTGCGGCAGGCCGGATTCTGGGTGCTGGCCAAGACCGGCATGCCGGCGGTTCTGGTCGAGCTCGACTTCATCTGCAACCCCACGCAAGAGCGGTTCCTCACCTCGGAGAGCGGGCAGACCAAGATGGCCCAGGCCATTTACAATGCCTTTGTCAAATACAAATCGGATTACGATCGCAAGCAAAACTCGCGCAAGGGTTCGGTCCCTGCGGTCACCTCGTCGACTCCGGCTCCTGCTCCGGCTCCTGCACCTGCCGAAGTAGAGAAACCGGCCCCCGCCAAAACTCAAACCGGCAAGGCCGAACAAGACGACGCCTCGGGTGTTACCTATTACAAGGTGCAGTTTATGGCGCTCCCCCGCAAGTTGCCGGCCAACTCCAAGGAGTTCAAAGGCCTCTCGCCTGTCGAATGCTACAAAGAGGGGAGCATGTATAAATACACCTATGGGAAATCGACCGATCGAAATGGTATACAGCAACAATATAAAAAGGTGAAATCGTTGTTTCGCGATGCCTTTATCATCCAGTTCCGTGACGGAAAGCGTGTAAAGTGAGAAACAAGACGATAGCCCAACTAAAAAGAATAATATGAAAAAGTGGTTTGGAAAAGAAGCAAAGATTGCCCTCTCGGTGCTGATTAGCATCCTCATTCTGTATGTAGGCATCAACTATTTGAAGGGCATCAACGTGATGAAACCCTCTAATTACTATTATGTGCAGTTCCCCAGCGTGGGCGGGTTGGCCCAGTCGGCCCCGGTGATGATCGACGGCTACAAGGTGGGGCTCGTGCAGGAGATTGTGTACGACTACGACACGAATCAGACCATCAAGGTACTGTTGAATCTCGATAAGAAACTGAAGATTCCGGTCGACAGCCGGGTCTACCTCGAGACCGATATGTTGGGAACCTCGTCGGTGGTAATCGACCTGAATCCCCACGTGAGCGAATACTACGAGCACGGAGCCTTGCTGCAGGGCGAAGTGAAGTCGGGGCTGATGCAGAGCCTCCAGAGCGAGCTGCTGCCCCAGGTTGTCGTGTTGTTGCCCAAACTCGACAGCATCTTGTCGGGGTTGCAAACCCTGGTCAACGACCCGGCTCTGGTCTCGTCGGTAAAACGGCTCGATCGCATTACGGCCAATCTGGAACGCTCGTCGGTACAACTCTCGGGCATGATGCAAAACGATGTCCCCGTGATACTCGACAACGTGCAGGGCATTACGGCGCAGATCAACCAATTCTCCGATACCCTCAATGCGCTGCCGTTGCAGTCGACCATGGCATCGGTGCAGAAGACCAGTTACAATCTGCAGCAAATCACCTCGCGGCTTACCTCGCCCGACAACAGTCTGGGGCTGTTGTTGAACGACCGGGGGCTTTACGATCGGGCCAATGGTGTGCTGGGCAGTGTCGATTCGCTCATGATCGACTTGCGGCTTAATCCCAAGCGATATGTACACTTCTCGCTGTTCTGAGAAGAGTAACAGATTTTCCTTATTTAGAATCGATATAAATAAGGAAGAATCTGCAATTTTTTTGTAATATTCCCAAAGCTACCCTTATAGGGGTGTGTTTACCCGATGGGAGAGAGGTGCTGGAAATGTGCCGAAAAACATATGAAGGTTTGTAATCGCTTGAAAGATAAAGTGATGATAGATTGTGAAAACGGAAAAAATATCTCGAGAGACGATATTTTATAAGAACTTTGAAATCAACCGTTTGTAACTGAAATGTAAAAAGCAAATATTTTGCGATTTGTTTTTGCGGAAAAATAATTTGAATTTTGTACACGCAAAAGTTTTTTGATAGAAGATTTACATAAAATGGGTTCAGAACAACATGTTCAGTTGTGGGACCAATGTCTAACAATTATCAAAGACAACATAGCCCCCGAGGCGTTTGAGAGTCTGTTCAAGCCGATTACTTCGTTGGGTGTTGATGGCGATAATGTGTTGACTTTGCTTGTCCCTTCACATTTCGTGATAGAGCAGATCGAGGAGCACTACCTCAACCTGCTGAAAAAGGTTTTGCCTCGCATCTATGGGGCAAACGTCAAGTTGGTGTATCGTGTGCAGATTGTCCGTCAGCCCGAGGCTACGGTCGACCTCTCTGCTACGACCAAGTCGACCGCTGTCAAGAAAATGCAGCAGGCGATGCCCGACCTTTTGGACCCGTTCAAACAACGCGTATACGATGAGCTCGACCCCCGTCTGAACCCGATTTACACTTTTGAAAGTTATTATCAGGGGGCAAGCAACATGTTGGCGCGTGCGGCTGCCGAATCGATTGCCGAGAATCCCGGTCGCAATACCTTCAACCCCTTGTTTCTCTTCGGTGAGTCGGGGGTGGGAAAGACCCACTTGATTCAGGCCATAGGTTTGCGCATCAAAGAGAACATGCCGGCCAAACGGGTGCTCTACCTGTCGGCTCACGACTTTCTGGTGCAGTATACCGATGCCGTGCGCAACAATCGCGTGAACGATTTTATCGGCTTCTATCAAAGCATCGACGTACTGTTGATGGACGATATTCAGGAGTTTGCCGGGAAGACCCAGACCCAGAATACCTTCTTCCACATCTTTAACCATCTGCATCAGAGCAACAAGCAACTGGTACTCACCTGCGACCGTCCGCCGGTCGAGCTGGTGGGCATGGTTTCGCGTCTGTTGACCCGCTTCAAATGGGGTTTGACGGCCGAGGTGGAGCGTCCCGACTACAAGTTGCGCTACGATATTCTCATGAGCAAGGTACACCGCGACGGCTTGACCATCGACGAGTCGGTAATCGACTACATCGCCCGCAACGTGACCGACAACGTGCGCGACCTCGAGGGGGTTATCGTTTCGCTCATGGTACGTTCGAGCGTCTTGAAGAAGGAGATTTCCATCGAAATGGCCGATCAGGTGCTGGCTGCCAGCGTGAAGATGGTGCAGAAGCAGATTACCATCGATACCATCAAAGAGGCGGTTTGCGGCTATTACGGCTTGGATACCTCGCGCCTGCTCGAGCGCACGCGCAAGAGAGAGGTGGTTGTGGCCCGTCAGATGTCCATGTACCTGGCCAAGAAATACACCAGCCTTTCGCTGGCCGGTATCGGCGACGTGCTGGGCAAGAAAGACCACGCTACCGTGCTGCACGCCTGCAAGACCATCACCGAACAGATAGGGGTGGACAAGAAGTTGCGGAGCGATCTCGAGGAGATTGAGCAACGGATACAAGGATAACCTCCATAGGGATACAGAATAACGAAAGAGGCCCGAAACAACAGCGTTCCGGGCCTCTTTCGTATCGTTGCAGGGGAGGTGTTGAACTCTCTCCGTCTCTTATTCGGGCATTTTGAAGCCCTGTTTCACAATGAAGTCGAGGAAGATTTTGGAGAACAGTTCGTTGTTCTCGCGCGTGTAGCGCACGTCGGTGAATACCTGAGCCAGAGTCTCCTTGTGGTTCTCGGCTACGAATTGCCGGTTCTCGGGCAGACTCTCTTTTTCGGCATAGAGGCGCTGTATATCCTCGGGCGTGTAGTCGCGGTAGCTCTCGTGGTGAACAATCGCCTCGAGGGGCAGGCGGTCTACCTGGGCGGGCATGTCGGCCGGATAACCTACGGTGAGGGTGGTAATGGGGATCACCAGACGGGGCAGTTGCAGGGCTTCGGCAATCTGGGGAGCGTTGTAGGTGGTAGTGCCCAGATAGCAGCAGCCCAGACCCGAAAGCTCGGCTGCGGTGCAGAACTGCTGAGCCACGAGCAGGGCGTCGATGGCTGCCGTAACGAACGACTGGAAGTTGTCGTAGCCCGGTTGTGCATGGTTCAGCTCGCACCATTTTACAAACCGGTTAAAGTCGGCGCAGAAGGTCAGCACCACCGGCGCGTGGGTGACGGTAGGTTGGTTGAAGTGGGCCGGAGCCAGTCGCTCTTTGTTCTCCCGAGTACGGGTAACGACGACGCTGTACACCTGCATGTTGCCCGTTGTGGGGGCACGAAATGCCGTTTCGAGAAGTTCGTTGAGCAGACGGTCATCTATCTCCTTGTCGAGATATTGCCGTATCGTTCTTCTCTCTTTCAAACTCTTTATCATAGGTAATGGGGATTTGAAGTGATAAGTTCGTAGTAGCAAAGGTAATGAAAATATTTGACAACGGCGGTATGGCCGTGGTGCCGATTGTCTGTGGATTTTCTTCATGGATACTTGCAAATAGAAATAATTGTACTTTATTACTAATGCCGATTTTTCCTTGTGTTTCTTGGATGTGTTTGTCTGATTTTCAAAAACGGAAAACTTTTTGTTATGGTCAAAATTTTAAATATATGATTGTCAATACAGTTTTGTTTTAAATCGGGAAACTTTATAAATTGTTGATATTTAAAAATGATATTATTTGTGTATGTAGAATGTTTTTTATAAACTTGCACCGTAAATCTTTCTGCTGAAAAACCTTTGTCTAAAAATTAACTAATTAACATAATAGAAAAAATATTTGTCTCGTGGAACCAACTATTTATACTTATGACGAGGCTTATCAGGCGTCGTTGGAGTATTTCAAGGGAGATGAGCTGGCTGCCCGTGTGTGGGTAAACAAATATGCTCTGAAAGATTCGTATGGGAATATCTATGAAAAGACTCCCGACGATATGCACTGGCGTATCGCCAATGAGATTGCTCGTATCGAGCAACGGTATCCTAACCCGCTTTCGTCGCAAGAGCTGTTCGATTTGATGAGATCGTTCCGCTACATCGTGCCGCAAGGTAGCCCGATGAGTGGAATCGGCAACAACTATCAGGTGGGGTCGCTCTCCAACTGTTTTGTGATTGGGCTCGATGGTGCCCCCGACTCGTACGGCGGCATTATCAAAATCGACGAAGAGCAGGTGCAACTGATGAAACGTCGCGGTGGTGTAGGTCACGACCTGTCGCACATCCGCCCCAAAGGTTCGCCCGTCAAGAACTCGGCCCTCACCTCTACGGGGCTGGTACCCTTTATGGAGCGTTACTCCAACTCGACCCGCGAGGTGGCTCAGGATGGCCGTCGCGGTGCGCTGATGCTTTCGGTATCGATCAAACACCCCGACTCCGAGTCGTTCATCGACGCCAAGATGGTCGAGGGACGTGTGACGGGTGCCAACGTGTCGGTGAAGATTCACGACGACTTTATGGAGGCTGCTATCGAAGGCAAGCCCTACATCCAACAGTTCCCCATCGACTCGCCCGATCCCAAGGTGACGAAGGAGATCGACGCGCAAGCCCTTTGGAAAAAGATTGTGCACAATGCCTGGAAATCGGCCGAACCCGGCGTACTCTTTTGGGATACCATCATCAGAGAGTCGGTACCCGACTGCTATGCCGACCTGGGCTTCAAGACCGTATCGACCAACCCTTGCGGCGAGATTCCCCTCTGTCCCTACGACAGCTGCCGTCTGTTGGCCATCAACCTCTACTCCTATGTAGTCAATCCGTTTACCCCGGAGGCCTATTTCGACTTCGACCTCTTCCGTAAACATGTGATGCTGGCACAGCGCATCATGGACGATATTATCGACCTTGAGATGGAGAAGATCGACAAGATTATCGAGAAAATCAAGGCCGACCCCGAGACCGACGAGGTGAAGAGCACCGAGCTCAACCTGTGGTACAAGATACAGAAACGTACCCTGCAAGGCCGTCGTACCGGTGTGGGCACCACGGCCGAGGGCGATATGATTGCCGCCATGGGTTTCCGCTACGGAACCGAAGAGGCTACCGACTTCTCCGAAAAGGTACATCGGGCTTTGGCACTGGCCGCTTACCGTTCGTCGGTGACGATGGCCAAGGAGCGTGGCGCCTTCTCGATTTTCGATGCCGACCGCGAGACCAACAACCCCTTCATCAAACGGTTGAAACACGAAGATGAAGAGCTCTATGCCGACATGTGCAAGTACGGGCGTCGCAACATTGCCTGCCTCACCATTGCACCCACGGGCACTACGAGTCTGATGACCCAGACCACCTCGGGCATCGAGCCGGTATTCATGCCGGTTTATCGCCGTCGCCGCAAGGTGAACCCCAACGATCCTGCCGTACATATCGACTATGTCGACGAGACGGGCGATGCCTTTGAAGAGTATGTGGTTTATCACCATAAATTCATCACCTGGATGCAGGTAAACGGCATCGAAGTGAAAAAGAATTATAGTCAGGAGGAGGTCGATGCCCTGGTGGCTCGCTCGCCTTACTACAAGGCTACGGCCAACGACATCGACTGGTTGCAGAAGGTGCGCATGCAGGGCCGCATCCAGAAGTGGGTCGACCACTCAATTAGCGTTACCATCAACCTTCCCTCCGACGTGAGCGAAGAGATGGTGGGTCAGCTCTATGTCGAGGCTTGGCGCTCGGGTTGCAAAGGCTGTACGGTCTATCGCGACGGCTCTCGCTCGGGTGTGCTCATCTCGGCCAAGAAGGAAGAAAAGAAACCCGTGGTTCCCGCACAAGCCGAAACGCTGGTACGCCCCATCGAGCTCGAGGCCGATGTGGTTCGCTTCCAGAACAACAAGGAGAAGTGGATTGCCTTCGTGGGTCTGAAAGATGGCAAGCCTTACGAAATCTTCACCGGTCTTGCCGACGACGACGACGGTATCTTCTGCCCCAAGAATGTAGTGAAGGGTAAGATTGTGAAGGCCGTAAACCCCGACGGTACGAAGCGTTACGACTTCCAGTTCTCCAACAAGCGCGGTTACAAGACCACCATCGAGGGACTCTCCGACAAGTTCAACCCCGAGTATTGGAACTATGCCAAACTCATCTCGGGAGTACTTCGCTACGGCATGCCCATCCCGCAAGTGCTCAAGCTGGTATCGAGCCTCGAGCTCGACAGCCAGTCGATCAACAGCTGGAAGAACGGTGTAGAGCGCGCTCTGAAGAAATACCTGCCCAACGGCACCAAAGCCAGTGGGCAGACCTGTCCGAATTGTGGTAACGAGACCCTCATCTATCAGGAGGGATGCCTCATCTGCACTTCGTGCGGTACTTCGCGTTGCGGATAATTTTGGTTACCTACGATAAGAAATGAAAGCTCCGGGGCGGATTCTGCAAAGGGTCCTCCCCGGTTGTTTTTTCCCGAGGAAGCTCTTTCTCCGGGTGTGGGGGATGGAGATGTCGGTTGGGAGTAGGGCAGGATACCGACCTGTTCGGGGAGTTACGGTTGTCGTATAGCTCGGCAACGGTAGTATTGAGCTTTTCGATAACGATAAATGAGCCGTAAACTAACGTGCTTTTAATTTCGCTGCTGTAGTTTTGCAACAGAAAACCAACATATATTTATCGTTATGAAAAAGAATATCGGAAATTCAATGGCACTTTATCCCACCCCTGCGGTTGTGGTGGGTGCCCAGGTAGAGGGAAAAGCCACGTGGACTCTGGTAGCCCATGTAGGCATTGTGGCTCACGACAGGCTGCTTGTCAGTCTGCATGCCTCGCACTACATCAACCGGGGCATTAAGGAGAGTGGCCGGCTGTCGGTCAATATCGTTACCGAAGAGTGGCTGCCGAAAGCCGATTACTGCGGTATCGTGTCGGGGCACAAGCAGGACAAAAGCACCCTGTTCGAGTCGACGGCAGGCGAGGAGGGGACACCTATGGTGAACGAATCGCCCTTGACCATGGAGTGTCGGGTCGAGGATGTGTATGTGTGCAACGGTTTCGAAAACTTTATTTGCAGCATCGCCCACACCTATGCCGATGAGAGCATACTCAACGACCGGGATAAAATCGACTACAACCGGCTCAAACCGGTGCTGTTCGAGTTTCCTACCTATCAGTATCTGCGCACGGGCAGTGTCATAGGGCTCTGTACCGAAGCCGGAAAACAGTATGAAGCGAGTCAAGCATAGGCCTATGAAACGGTGGTTGTATCTTGTGATTCTCCTTATGATTGGCAATTTCACCGGCCATGCCCGACAGGTAGTCGATGTGCATAGCCACAACATTCTGCCCGATTATCGGCAGGTGCTTGCCCGGCATCATGCCGAGCTGGAAGAGGGGTTCCCGCTCCCTGCCTGGGATGTCGATTCGCACTTGTCGTTTATGGACAGTACCGGCATTGCCTGCACGGTGTTGTCGATGCCGGCTCCGCAACCCAGTTTCGGCGACAGCGAGGAGTGCCGGCAGGTGATACGGGCCTGTAACGAATATGGTGCCCGACTGAAAGCGGCCTATCCCGATCGCTTCCGCTTTTGTGCTGCCCTCCCTCTGCCCGATGTGGAGTCGGCCGTGGCCGAGGCCATCTATGCCCTCGATACACTGGGGGCCGATGGGGTGAAACTGGCGACCAACAGCCGGGGGCAATACCTGGGCGACGAGGCTCTCGACCCCCTGATGGAGGTGTTGGATAGCCGGCAGGCCGTCATCCTCATTCATCCGCACAAGCCGGTCCCGGTCAACGAGCCGTTGACCGGGCGGGTTCCCCTGGCCGCCTGTGAGTATTTGGCCGAAACGACCCGGGCTCTGATGAACATGCTGGCACGCAACCTGCTGGTGCGTTATCCTCATGTAAAGGTGGTTGTGCCGCATTGCGGCTCGTTCCTGCCGTTGGCTGTTCCTCGTATGAAGGCGATAATGCCGGCCTTGCAGGCTCGCGGCTCGATGGGCGAGGTCGATATGGAGGCCAACCTCTCCCGGCTCTATTACGATTTGGCCGGTGCCGCTTCTCCGGCTGTTATCCGCACTCTGCTCACCATTACCACGCCCGACCATATCCTGTACGGTTCGGACTATCCCTACCAGCCGGCCGAGGTGCTCACTCGCAACCTGCGGCAGTTGGAGGAGGCTCTGGAAGCCGATGGGGAGCTGTCGGCCTATGCCGATCTCTTCTTGCACGAGAATGCCGCCCGGCTTTTCGATTTGCCGTCGGAGGGCGAGGCGGGTACTGCATTGGCCGAGCGTTCGTCGGTTGTCGAGGCCGAGGTCGATACCGCCATGCTGGTGCGCATCTCCGAGATAGAGATCTATCCCCAATACCGGGATGCCTATCTCGAGGCGGCGTTGGAGGTGGGGGCTACCTCGGTTCGCGAAGAGCCGGGAGTAATAGCCATATTCCCCATGATTCAGCAACGCGACTCCTGCCAGGTGCGCATCCTCGAGATATATGCCAGCCCCGAGGCCTATCGCCATCACATCGGTACCGCCCATTTCCAGACCTACAAGCAGGGCACGCTGCACATGGTCAAGACACTCGACCTAGTCGACATGATACCGATGAACCCGGCTGCCATGCCCGAAATATTTCGCAAGATGCAGCGTGTAAAGTAACTCTGTATTATCTTTGCTACATGAAAGAAACGATAGACCATCTGATTAACTACGGTAATATCCTGCTGAGTTGCAGCATCCCCCACGACATGCACCTGGAGCATCGCATGCCTGCCCACTCCATTATCTTCGTGCGCTCCGGCAAGCTGGTTATCGAGGGGCGGGAGACGACCGACGAGGTCATGGCCGACAACTTCGTGTTTGTCCGCCGCGACTGCTCGGTCAACGTCACCAAGGTGCCGCTCGACGGGCATCCCTACCGGGGTATCAATTTCTCTCTGCCCCGCAAGGAGCTGAAGGAGTATTACAACCGGGTGGCTGCCACCTGCAAGCGGCTGCATGGCCTCGGCCCGATAGGAAAGACGGTGAATGTGCTGCCCCGGACGGTTGCCTTGAAGAGCCTCTTCGACTCGTTTCTGCCCTATACCGATAGCGGTGAAACGCCTGCCGACGAGTGGTTGCGGCTGAAGGTGCACGAGGCCGTGATGTGCCTGCTCGCCATAGACGACCGTTTCTATCCGACCCTGTTCGACTTCAACGAGGCGTGGAAGATAGACCTGATGGATTTCATGGAGAGCAACTATACCGAAGACCTTACGCTGGACGAGTTTGCCTCCTACACCGGGCGGAGCCTGGCCACCTTCAAGCGCGATTTTGCCAAAATCAGCACCCTGTCGCCGCAACGCTGGATTACGGAGCGGCGGCTCGAGGAGGCCCGGCGGCTGCTTCTCGAAGGGGGCGTATCGGCACAGGATGTCTGTTATCGGGTCGGGTTCAAGAACCGGTCGCACTTCTCACAAGCCTTCAAGAAGCAGTATGGCTATTCGCCCCTGCATTGCCTGAAACAGAATCGGGAAGATTCATTTTAAATCAAAAACTTTTCGCGAAAAAGGGGGACGACGGGTATCGGTTTCTGTATAAAGTTTTCTATCTTTATGACTCCAATTTTTAACAAAGAGGATTGTCATGAAAATAACATTTGAGATATACTACCACACCCGTTGGGGCGAGTCGCTCATGCTTTCGGGCGAGACCGAGCAACTGGGCTCGGGCGACGAGAGCCGGGCCGTGGTGATGGATTGCCGCGGCGGCGACCTGTGGAGCTACACCATCGAGGTGCCCGCGACGATAGACGCCTTTGAGTATCGCTATCTGGTCAAGTCGGGCGACTCGGTGCGCCGGGAGTGGAACCGTCCGCACCGCTTCGTGCCGGGGCAGAAGGCCACCGAATATCGGTTGCTCGACCGCTGGCGCGACACTCCCGCCGACCTGCCGTTCTACTCTTCGGCATTTACCCAGGGCATCTTTTTCCGTCAGCATCCCCAGCCGCAACCCGGGGTACCGGCGGCCGGTACGGTGACGTTCAAAATCTTCGCTCCGCAGCTGCGCCCCGACGAGCAGTTGCTTCTGGTGGGCAGTGTGCCGGCTCTGGGCAACTGGGAGCCGAGCCAGGCTCCGGCGCTCGACGATACCGACTTTCCCGAATGGCATCTTACCCTCGATGCGGCTCAACTGGGCCCCTCCTTTGAATACAAGTTTGTGGTGGTGCGCACGCAGCAGCGCGAAGTCGTGGCGTGGGAGACGGGTGCGAACAGGGTATATACCGATTCGGAGCTCTCGCCTTCGACGGCGGTCGTTGTGTCGGGGTTGCTCTTCAACGGGCCCGAACGTCCCTGGAAAGGGGCTGGTACGGCCATCCCGGTATTCTCATTGCGTACCGATTACGGTTTCGGTACGGGCGAGTTCCTCGACCTGAAATATCTGGTCGACTGGGCGCTGCGCACGGGGCAATCGTTTATCCAGCTGCTCCCGGTCAACGATACCACCCTGACGGGTAGTTGGTGCGACTCCTATCCCTATAACGCCAACTCGACCTTTGCCCTGCACCCGCAGTATCTGCGCCTCTCGGAGGTGGGCCGGTTGAGCGATGAGGCCCGGCAGGCCCAGTTCGACGCCTTGCAGCGGGAGCTGAACATGCAGCCCGATGTCGACTACGAGCGGGTGAACCGCGCCAAGATGGAGTACCTGAACCTGCTCTTCGACGAGCAGGGCGACGACACCCTGTCGAGCGAGGGGTTCAAGCAGTTTTTCAAGGAGAACAAGTTCTGGTTGCAGCCCTATGCCGCCTTCAGCAGCTTGCGCGACCGTTTCAAGACGGCCAACTTCACCCGTTGGGGCGAGTTTGCCAGCTACGACGAGTCGATGATTGCCGACTACTGTGCCGTGTGGAGCCCGTGGTACCGTTCGGTTGCCCTCTACTACTACATACAGTATCACCTGCACCTGCAGCTCTCCGAGGTGCGCGACTATGCTCACCGGGCCGGAGTGGTGCTGAAGGGCGACATCCCCATCGGCATCAGCCGCACCAGTGTCGACGCGTGGGTCAACCCCGATCTCTTCCGCATGAATTGTCAGGCGGGTGCTCCCCCCGACGACTTCTCGATCGAGGGGCAGAACTGGGGATTCCCCACCTACGACTGGGAGGTGATGGCGCGCGACGGCTATGCCTGGTGGAAAGCCCGCTTGCGTCACATGTCGCGTTATTTCGATGCCTACCGCATCGACCACATCCTGGGTTTCTTCCGCATCTGGGAGATTCCGCTCGATGCCGTTCACGGTCTGCTGGGCCACTTCCACTCGGCCATGCCGCTCTCGCCCGACGAGCTGGCGCAGAAGGGATTCCGGTTCGATGCTTCGTGGCAGACGGTCCCCTATGTGCGGGAAGAGTCGTTGCACGACATCTTCGGGGCCTATACCGACGAGGTGAAGACGCGCTTCCTGGTCGACAAGGGGAACGGCCGCTGGGACCTGAATGTGATGATGGATACCCAGCGCAAGGTGGTCGACTATTTTTCGGGGGCCGACGACGAGATGAACGTACTGATTCGCGATGGCCTGTTGAAGCTGCTCGACGAGGTGCTCTTCCTCGAAGACCCCGACCAGCCGGGATACTATCACCCCCGCATTATGGGCAACCGCACCCAGGCCTACCAGGCTCTCGACGATGAGCAGAAGGCCTGCTTCGACCGCCTTTACGAAGATTTCTTTTACTGGCGTCACAACGATTTCTGGAAAGCCGAAGCCCTGCGCAAACTGCCCGTGCTCGTAGCCTCGACCGATATGCTGGTTTGCGGCGAAGACCTGGGTATGATACCCGGCTGTGTGCCCGAGGTGATGAAGCAGTTGCAGATTCTCTCGCTCGAGATACAGCGCATGCCCAAGGAGTGGAACTGCGAGTTTGGCGACGTGAGCCGCTATCCCGTGCGGTCGGTATGTACCACCTCGACCCACGACATGTCGGGCATCAGAGGGTGGTGGCAGGAGGATCCTGCGCGCACGCAGCGCTACTTCAACGAGGTGCTGGGCGAGTCGGGCCAGGCACCCGCTACCTGCGAGCCTTGGATTTGCGAGCGCATGGTCGAGCTGACGCTCTCGGCTCCCTCGATGCTGGCTATTCTGCCCTTGCAGGACTGGCTCTCGATCGATGGCCGCCTGCGCCGCAAGAACCCCGACGAGGAGCGCATCAACATACCCGCATGCCCGCACTACTATTGGCGTTACCGCATGCATCTCTCGCTCGAGCAACTTTTGGCCGAGGGGGTATTCAACACCCGTTTGCAGGAGATGATTGCCCGTAGCGGGAGATAGCCCGGGGCAGAGCGCTTGCGCAACGATACAGGAAAGAGATAAGAAAAGGCCATGGCAATGCTCGGTAATCGAGTGCGCCATGGCCTCTCTGTTTCTTATGTTCTTATGGGTAGCCCGGGTTGCCCCGGACAACCGCCGGGATTAGAGCTTGTACCCCTCGAAGTCGTAGAGTACGGTCGAGAGGTAGCGTTCGCCCGTGTCGGGCAGCAGCACCACAATCTTCTTGCCTCGGTTCTCGGGGCGTTGGGCCAGTTGGGTAGCGGCCCATGCGGCAGCCCCCGACGAGATACCCACCAGCATCCCCTCGGTCGAGGTGAGCTCGCGGCTGGTGCGGATGGCGTCGTCGTCGGTCACGGCGATAACCTCGTCGACTACCGAAGCGTCGTAGGTCTTGGGCACGAATCCGGCACCGATGCCTTGCAGCTTGTGCGGCCCGGGTTTACCGCCCGACAGAACAGGCGAGCCGGCCGGCTCTACCCCCACGATGCGGATGGCCGGGTTGTGGCTCTTCAGCCCCCGGCCCACGCCGCTCACCGTGCCGCCGGTGCCTACGCCAGCCACGAATATGTCCACCTCGCCGTCGGTATCGCGCCATATCTCTTCGGCCGTCGTCTTTACGTGGGCAGCCGGGTTGGCGGGGTTTTCGAACTGTTGCAGAATCACGCTGCCCTCGATGCGCTCGTTCAGCTCCTGTGCCTTCTTGATGGCACCCGTCATCCCTTCGGCTCCCGGGGTGAGTACCAGTTCGGCCCCCAGGGCTTTGAGCAGATTGCGACGCTCGAGGCTCATGGTCTCGGGCATGGTGAGGATGAGGTGGTACCCCCGGGCCGCAGCCACGAAGGCCAGCCCCACGCCGGTGTTGCCGCTCGTGGGTTCGATGAGGGTGGCATGCGGTTTCAGTATGCCCCGCTGTTCGGCATCGTTGATCATCGAGAGGGCTACCCGGTCTTTCACGCTGCCGGCCGGGTTGAAATACTCCAGTTTGGCAATGACCGTAGCCTCCAACCCGTGTGTGCGGTTGTAGTTCGAGAGCTCCAGCAGCGGAGTGTTCCCAATCAGGTCGGTCAGACTTTTAGCTATCTTTTTCATTGTTCAAGTCGTTTTTGTAGTTCTACAATCAGATAGGGGGCTGCACGTTATCGGGCGGCAGCCAGTTCGTAAAGACGGGCAATCTCCTGCGGCCAGAGGCTCTCGTCGGGCGTCTCGAGAATGAGGGGGATGTTGTCGAAACGCGGGTCCTGCATCAGCCGCTCGAAGAAGCCGATGCCCAGCACGCCGGCCCCCAGACTGTCGTGGCGGTCGACGCGCGAGTTCAATCCCTTTTTGGCATCGTTCAGGTGCATGCCCCGCAGATAGTTGAACCCGATTATCCGGTCAAACTCTTTCCACGTCTGCTCATACCCCTCGGGTGTAGCCAGGTCGTAGCCGCCGGCAAAGGCGTGGCACGAGTCGATGCACACCCCCACGCGGCTCTTGTCCTCCACCTGGTCGATGATGGCAGCCAGATGTTCGAAGCGGAACCCCACGTTGCTGCCCTGTCCGGCCGTATTCTCGATGACGGCCGTTACCCCCTGCGTCTTTTCGAGCGTCAGGTTTATCGACTCGGCGATGCGCGAGAGGCACTCGTCGATCGAAATCTCCTTCAGGTGGCTGCCCGGGTGGAAGTTCAGCAGCTTCAGCCCCAACTGTTCGCAGCGCTGCATCTCGTCGAGAAAAGCCTTCCGGCTCTTCTCCAGCCCCTCGGCCTGCGGGTGTCCCAGGTTGATGAGGTAGCTGTCGTGAGGCAGGATGTGTTCGGGGGCAAAACCATATTGTGCGCAGTTCTCGCGGAACTGTTGTATACTCTTCTCCGACAAGGGTGCCGACTGCCATTGCCGTTGATTCTTGGTAAAGAGAGCGAAAGCCTTCGCTCCGATGGCGTGTGCGTTTACCGGGGCGTTCTCCACGCCACCCGAAGCACTTACATGAGCTCCAATGTATTTCATATCGTTGTCTGTTTCGTTTTTTTATCTGTACAAATATAGTGAAAGGCGAGAGCAGAGACAAAGGAAAACACAGTTTTCAACTTTGACAGTGCCGAGCCGCCTCCTGTATTCTGGAAATATAGTGAAAGGCGAGAGCAGAGACAAAGGAAAACACAGTTTTCAACTTTGACAGTGCCGAGCCGCCTCCTGTATTCTGGAAATATAGTGAAAGGCGAGAGCAGAGGCAAAGGAAAACACAGTTTTCAACTTTGACAGTGCCGAGCCGCCTCTCCCCGAAAAAGAAGGAGACCATTCGGAGCAGCCAACTGGAGTCTACTCTTCGCGACCGCTTTGGTCGTCATTTAGATTTTTGTAGAAGTCGATGCGTTCGTGCCACGGTTTATCCTCCAGGGGGAGGACCAGGTGTGTTTCGGCCCAACGATTCCATTCGTTTTCCAGCGACTTTACCTTTTCGGGGAAACGGGTGGAGAGGTTGTGTTGTTCGAACGGATCGGCATCGAGATCAATCAACTCCCAAGGTTCGTTCCGGTTGTTTCGTACCAGTTTCCAATGTCCCGATATGACGGCACACGAACTTTGATGTTCGAAAAACAGGGTGCGCGGTTGTATCTCTTTTCCCTCGATAGCCGGCAGCAGGCTGATACCCGGCAGTTGGGCATGGTCGAATTGTCGGCTGGGATAGATGGCCGAGGCCAAATCCATACAGGTAGGCAGAAGGTCGATGATGTGAGCCGGTTGTCGACAGATGCCACCCTTTACGGGGTTCTTGTCGGTATCGCCAAACGTGAAAATAAAGGGGGTACTTGTCCCTCCCTGATAGCACCATTGCTTGTAACTGCGGTAAGGCGTGTTGGAGAGATCGGCCATCAGCTGTCCCAGATAGCCGCCCTCCAGGGTCGCACCGTTGTCGCTAAGGAACAGGAATACGGTATTTTCCAGGGTCCCTTTTTCACGGAACGCTTCGACAATCTGGCCTATACCGTCGTCCATGATTTCAATCATGGCTGCATAGGTGGCCATATCCTGTATCCATTGTCGGCGTTGATCCTCGCTCAGCTCCTCCCAGGAGGGGCGTTTACCGCCGAACTCTCGGTCGTATTCCGGCAACTCCATATCCGATGGAACGAGCCCCATGGCCTTTTGTTTCTCGAATCGCTGCCGGCGCAAAACATCGTAGCCTGCCCGGTAGCGCTCCATACACTTCTCTACCCGGTCGGCCGGAGCTTGCAAGGGGAGGTGCGGTGCATAGTAGGCAACATACAGAAACATGGGAATCTGGGCTGGATGCTGGCGGATAAAGCTGGTAGCCGAGTCTGATATGGCTGTGGTATAGTAATAGTCGTCGGGGAAGTCGGTAACTGGAGTCAAGTCGTTATATACCGGCGTGGGAGAGTAGTAACTGCCTCCTCCCGAGAGGCAACCGTAATAGCGGTCGAATCCGCGTTGCACGGGATAGCTGCCGTTGGGGGCATCGAAGGCTCCGTCGACCGTCACATGCCATTTGCCGCTCATGTATGTGCCGTAGCCGTTGGCTTTCATCACCTCGGCTATGGTAGGATACTCTTTCGAGATCTGACCTCTGTATCCGGGACGATGTTCGTCGACGGCTGTCATCCATCCCATGCCGGCCTGATGTTGATAGCGGCCCGTCAGAAGCGAGGCCCGAGAGGGGCAGCTTCGCCCCGTGTTCTTAAATTGGCTGAAACGCATGCCTTGGCTGGCGAGGCTGTCTATGTGCGGTGTTTGTATTTCGCTCCCGTAACAACCTAAATCGGAAAATCCCATATCGTCGCACATGATCAATACGATATTGGGGGCGGTTGTCTCCTGGGCAGTGACAGAAAAGCTGGCCGGGCCCAGCACAAGAGGAACGAAAAGCAGACGTTTCATATACAATTTTATGAGGCGTGAGTAAAACAGGTACTAAAGATAGTACAATTTTCTCATTGCATCGACGAATATCGGCTATCTTTTTTGTACAAAAAGAGGCTATGACGATGAGTTTCGTATCGTCATAACCTCTTTCGTAGAGAGCCGTTGTTGCATAACGGCATATTCAAAGGATGATAGAGAGCCTATTCTTCTTGCAGGGCGCGATTGAAGCTGTGCATCTTAAATGCCAATACGATACGGAATATTCCATACAGAATGAACGATACCCCGATGTAGACGAGAATAAACAGTCCGCCAAAGATAGGTGTGGTGAGGAAGAGGAACGAGCAGATCAGGCTCAGTATGTTGCAGGCCAGCAGCCACCCCCAACCTTTTATAGGCAGGCGGGCAAGTTCGCACGACTCGCAGATGCCGATAATCGAGTGGAACAGCATCCAGAATCCGAATACGTAGACGATAGAGGTTGTCACAAGTACCAGAGGCAGCATGTAGAGCCATACTCCCAGTAAGAGTTCTATGATACCGCGGGCCAGGTCCCAACCCCAATAGTCGTTCCACTTACGGTTTGTAAAGGCCGATGCAATATTGAAGATACCCCCGACAATAAGGATGGCAACGAAAAAGAGGGTGAGTACGGCCAGCGAATCGATAGGGGTGGAAAAACAAAGGATACCACCGACAATACTCAGTATACCTGCCAGCAGGGATATCCACCAGTATTTGAAGGGCTTTTGATGTAAACGCATTTCATTTAACATAGGACTTTGTTTTTTAGAATTAACGGCGATAAAGATAGACGGGATAGGTTGCATTCTTATTATCATTGTAGTTCTAAAAATGTGCATTATTTCTTATTTTTGTCGTAGAAATTTAGAAACTGGGCGGTCGGTATGGACGAAAGAATATTGAATCACGAGGGCGAATTTGCATTCAAGGAGTTGACCGAGGTGCTTGGACGCGATTTTCAGGGACAGTCGTTTATCTCCGAGGGTTTCATATTTAACCTTTGCACCAGCGGGTCGATGAAGATACGGCTCAATTACAGTGAGTATGAGGTTTCGACCAAAGATCTGTTGGTCGTTACGCCGAAGCAGATATTCTCGGTGTTGCATTATTCGCCCGATTTCGAGGCGAAGGTCCTGTTTATTTCGCTCGATTTTGTCCGTCATATCCCTGTGACCCCCGATTTCGATTGGCTGAAGAATATAAATTCGTGGCCCTACGTATCGCTGAGCGACGAGAAGGTAAAAGACCTGGTCGAGCTCTATGCAATGATCGAGCGGTATAACGATGGAGCAGGGATGTCGGAAAAGATTAGAACTTCGTTGGTCCTGTCGTTGCTGTTGATTGTGGCATCGACATTTGAAAATTCGGCGAGGGTCGACAATCTGTCATGCTCGCGGGCCGAGTCTATCACGAGGCGTTTTTTCGATTTGCTGCTGCAACACTTCGAGCGTGAACGTACCGTTGCGTTCTATGCCGGTGAATTGTGCGTAACCCCCAAATACCTGTCGGGGGCTGTAAAGTCGATTACCCACTATTCGGTACAGACGTGGATTAACGAGGCTGTGCTTTTCGAAGCCAAGCGGGCGTTACGGGCTACCGATTTGACGGTACAGCAGATTTCTGAAAAGTTGCATTTCCCTAATGCTTCTTCCTTTGTCCGGTTTTTCAGGACTCATATCGGCGTCTCTCCGTTGCGCTACCGTCGTATGAAGGAGGAATAAAGAAAAGGCGAAACCGATTCGGAGAAAAATCTCCATACGGTTTCGCCCGGTCGAATATGAAACGCAATAACAGTCTGTCTTTTAATCTTTGGCGGTGCACTCTTCGACAATCTTCATGAACTCGTCGCCGGTGATAGTCTCCCGTTCGGTCAGGTAGGCTGCGGCCCGGTGCATGATTTCGGTGTGGCTCTTGATCATCTCCTTGGCTTTCTCGTGAGCTGAGGTGATGAGGTGCAATACCTCTTTGTCTATGTCGGCGGCCGTGCTGGGCGAACAGATGAGCGAGTTGTCTCCGCCCAGATAAGCGTTGCTGGTCGTTTCGAGTTCCATCATGTCGTAGCGGTCGCTCATGCCGTAGCGGGTCACCATGGCACGGGCCAGTTTGGTGGCCTGTTCGATGTCGTTCGAGGCTCCGGTAGTGACGATACCGAACATCACCTCCTCGGCCGAGCGTCCGCCCGTGAGGGTGACGATGCGGTTGAAGAGGTCTTCGCGGCTCAAGAGCGACTGCTCCCCGCGGTCGACCTGCATGGTGTAGCCCAAAGCACCCGAGGTACGGGGGATAATGGTGATTTTGTGTATCGGGGCCGAGTGGGTCTGCAAGGCGGCCACCAGAGCGTGCCCTATTTCGTGATAGGCGACAATCTTCTTCTCGTCGTCCGACAGGATTTTGTTTTTCTTTTGAGCACCGGCAATGACGGTTTCGACACTCTCTTCCAGGTCGGCCGTGGTAATTTGCTTGCGTCCCATGCGTACGGCCCGCAGGGCGGCTTCGTTTACGATGTTGGCCAGTTCGGCACCCGACGAGCCGGCGGTGGCACGGGCCACCAGGTCGACGTCGATATTGCCGTGGCGTACTTTTTTCAAATGAACCTCGAGAATGGCTTTCCGTCCCTCCAGATCGGGGAGTTCCATCTGTACCCGGCGGTCGAACCGGCCCGGTCGCAGCAACGCTTTGTCCAAGCTGTCGGGGCGGTTGGTGGCGGCCAGTATCACCACACCTTTGCGGCCGTCGAAGCCATCCATCTCGGTGAGCAGCTGGTTCAGGGTCTGTTCCCGTTCGTCGTTGCCGCCCAGTCCGGTGTCGCGGCGTTTGCCTATGGCATCGATTTCGTCGATGAAGATGATGCAGGGGGCTTTCTCACCGGCCTGTTTGAAGAGGTCGCGCACCTTGGCTGCACCCATACCGACGAACATCTGTACAAACTCCGAACCCGATATGGCAAAGAAGGGCACCTTGGCCTCGCCGGCTACGGCTCGGGCGATAAGGGTTTTGCCGGTTCCCGGAGGGCCTACCAGCAGGGCTCCCTTGGGCAGGGTGGCTCCAATCTCGGCATATTTCCCGGGGTTGTGCAGAAAGTCTACGATTTCGGCCAACATCTCCTTGGCTTCCTCCTGTCCGGCCACATCGGCAAAGGTGGTCTTGATGTCCGACTCGGCATAGATTTTGGCACCGCTATTACCGAATGACATGAAGTTACCGCCCGATTTCATCCGGTTCTGGAGACTCTTTCCGATTTGTCTCCAGAGAATATAGAAGAGCAGACCCGGCAGAATCCACATCAACAGGAAATCGAGCAGGGGTGAGTTTTCGCGAGGAACGATTTGGGTAAATTCTATTTTGCCGTTGTCGTTGGGACTGCTGGCATGCAGCAGTCGGTCTACCAGTTGGGGGTCGTTGGCTTCGCCGGTTTGGTAGGTTATCTCTTTGTCTTTTTCTTGAGTTATGAAGTAGATTTGATTGCTCTTGATAGCGACCTCTTTTACCAGACCGCTGTCTACTTTTTCGACAAAAGTGCCGTAGTCGGTTGTGACAATTCGGTTTCCCGACAGACTGGGCATAATCAATCCGTTCAGCAGTAAGAGGATTAAAATACTCCCTAAAAAACCGGTGTAGGGATTGACCCGTTTGGGGGGGTGATTTTGTTCTTTTTTCATACGATGCTTTTCTTGGGTGCGAAAGTCGTTATTTTTGTTCCATTATTCGTTATCGAATAGTCTGAAAAAGTGTGCAATATTTCCTCAATGCAGATGGTTGCCCCACTTGCATGATTGGGAACTGTATGGAAAAAGAACCGCGAGGAGTCGTTGCCTTGTTTCGAGACGTCGGGGTAGGGGCAGGCCTCGCCCGTATTAGCAGCGAGTCGTTTGTCGATTGTGTTCTTACCCGCATCGAAAAGGTAACCCCGTTTTCGCGATTGACGGGTAGTGGGGTCAATGTCGAACCCGACGGTGTGATGGAATCGCGGGCTCCACAAATTCATGGAATTACACAGATACCGGATATTGGGCCAGACTGTCATAGATACCGCTAATGTCCGAAACGAGAAGAGTCCACCTCTCTCTTTTCCTTGGTGATACTTCCGCCAAAGCGGTACACCAGTTTTACGGAAACCGTGCGGCTGTATTGTCCCATATTCAAGTCGATGTGTTGCCCGGCATAGCGGTTTTTCACCTTCATGCGCATGGTATCGAACAGGTCGGAGCAGTTCAGGCTCAGACTGGCTTTATCCTTCAGGAAGTTCCATTGGGCACCCACATTGACCATAAAGACCGGTTTCGTATCGCTGATACCGGAAATCATGCTTGAGCGGTACATCGCGTCCAAGTCGAAACCCAGTTGGGACCCTACCGAGAAATGGTTCTGCATGGACAGCATGCAGGCCCATTTGTTCCGGTCGAAGGGAATATCCCAGAAGTGGTCACAGCGGTTGCGGTCATTGACCACGGTGGCATTTACCTGCGAGGAGAGCCAGTTCCCGATGCTGAACGGAATGTTGGCACTCATGCCGAAGGACTGGTAGTAGTTCCAGTTTTGCGTGCGGTACACAAGAGCCAGACGGTCTTTCGCCTGATACATCTCCATCGTGAAATAATCGTCGATGCGCTCATAAAACAGCGACAGCATATACTTCTGCAGGAAGAGGTAGTTGGCATTCACGCTATACACATTGGCAGGTCGCAGCCCTTCGATAGTCTGAATCTCTTCGTAGGCATTCATGTAGGTGGTGCTGGTCTGCATGTCCCAATAAGTGGGGTAGTCCTTTTCCGACGAAACGCCCAGCATGAAGGTGTGCTTTTCCGACGGCGAATAGCTGAGACTGGCCTGCGGATAGAGCGACCACTTGTGATAGTTCCCGATGGAGTAATACTCGCCGGTTGCCGAGAGCGAAAGGTACAAACCGTTTGCAAACTCCTTGTCGAAGCCGGCATACAAGTTGGCTATCTGCTCGTAAAGGCGCGAGGTGGAGTTGTCCACATTGTCCTTTCCTTCCGTCTGATTGAAGAGCTGACTGTTTCGGTTGTCGGTATAGTCATATCGGACACCGTACTTCAAGGTCCAGTCGTTGGCCAGGCTGTGGCTCTGGTCGGCATATACCGAGACCTTGCGTATCTTCTGGTCCGAAGTATAGTCAAGCAGTTGGCGCGTATGGTCTGTCAGTTCGCTCTCCAGGTGGTTGTAGTCGTTCATCGAATAGTCCGTATAGTCCACGCCGAGGTCCAGCCCGAAGCCCGAGGAGTAGCGGGCAAAGACATTGTGCAGCCAGCTGTCCTGCACCTTGTCGTTGTGGCTGTTCTGAAAATTCCCGTTCACATCGATGGTCCCCTTGCCGTTGCCCGACAGGGCACCGTTGTATCCCACACTCAGCGCATTATCCTCGTTTATCTGATAGCCATACTCGGCATAGATGTTATGCTTCCACCCCTTCGTGTTGATTTTCTGCCGCTGCGTGATGTCATATACTTGCCCGTCATACTGGTGCATGGAGGCCAGATCCATCACGGTCATGATGTGCGAATAGCCGGGGTTGTATGAGACATTCAGCGACGACTTGCCTTTTGTCAACAGAAAGTTTACATTGCCGCTGTAACTGCCGAAATACTGGTTGCTGTAAGTCGCCGAGAGTTCGCTTTGGAGCGTATTGTCGGCAGCCTTGGCCGTCACGATATTGATGGCGGCACCGCGCACATGATATTCGGGCGGCGTGTTATACATCACTTCGGCCGTCTGAACCTGCGAGGCAGAGGTATTCTTCAACATTTCAATCAGCTGTTCCTGGGTCAGGGTACTGGCCTTGCCGTTGAGGATTACCGTCACATCTTTTGCCCCGATCAGTGAGAGCTTGCCGCTCCGGTCCTGTACTCCCGGCAGCTTGCAGATAGCCTCGTAAGCATTGTTGACGATATGCTTTTTTGAGATGGCCGAAATATCATAACTCAGTTTACCCTGTTCCACGGTTACCAAAGGGCGTTCTCCCTCGACAACCACTTCGGCCAGGCTATGCTCTTTCGGCTCCAGTACGATGATGCCGGCGTCACGCGTCTGACCCTTTACCACCTGGGACTGATAAAACAGATGCTGGACGATGAGCAGATAGCGGTCTGCCATGGGTTCAAGGCTGAATGTACCGTCGGCTGCAGAGATGGCTGCGCCCAGGTAGGTCGAATCGGGCAGCTGCATGACGACGGTTGCACCCTCCACCGGCTGCCGGTCGGTATCTACTATTTTTCCTGTTGTTTGACTCCAGACAGGGATTGAACTGCAAATGAGAATAATCAGGCAGAATGCTGTCTTTATGAGATTCATAATGTCCTATTGTATCGTATGTAATCACATGTCACCAAGTGATTTATTTCGAGCCGTCGGGGTAGGGGCAGGCTTCGCCCGTAGCGATGTAGGTCGGGCGTTGGGCGTCGGTCGATTTCAGGTAGTCGGTCAGTTCCCGGGCCAGAGCTTCGGCAATTGCGGGTTGCTCGAGAGCCAGGTCGTGCTGCTCGCCTATATCTGCACGCACGTTGTAGAGGCGGCGTTGCTGCGTTTCCCAATGGTAGATGAGGTGATAGTCGCCTTTCAGAATCGACGAGTAGGCTCCGTAGCCCTCCTCGGTATTCTGGGTTTCGCCCCATAGGTTGGGGAAGTGCCACACGATGCTGCGCTCGTGACGGGTCGAAGGGTTGCGCAACACGTCGGCAAAGCTCACGCCGTCGGTCGTCTGTACGGTCGAGTACTCCTTCACACCGGCCATCTCGAGAATCGTGGGGAAGAAGTCCTCGATCATTACCCGTTGGTCGCACACGCTGCCGGCCTTGGTCACGCCGGGCCAGTAGACCATCATCGGCTCGCGCACGCCACCCATGAAGGCCGACCCCTTGCCGGCACGTGCCGGGTAGTTCTGGTCGCGGTTTTCACGGCCTTGGCGTACGTTGTTCAGCCCCTGTCCGCCGTTGTCCGACATGAAGAGGACGATGGTATTGGCTGCCACCTCGGGCTGGCTTTCGAGAAAGTCGAGCAGGTCGCCCAGGCTCTTGTCCATGCCCTCGACCAGTGCGGCATATCGGGCCTCGTTTTCGTTGAGGGGGGCATCGAGTTGGATATCGTAGCGGTTGCGGTAGTAGTCGCTGAATCGGGCATCGTCGTCGTAGGGCGAGTGCACGGCATAGTGCGACATGTAGAGGTAGAAAGGTTGCTGCCGGCTTATCGGCTGTTTCAGGGCCTCGATGGCTTCGCGTGTGAGTGCTTCGGTGAGGAATATATTCTGCCCGTGGTATTTCTCCAGGCCCAACACTTCGAAGGGCGAGCCTTGGCCGAAGTTACGCGTGCCCAGATAGCTGCCCGGTGCCCCGTTGGCCCCGCCGCCGATGTTCACGTCGAAACCCATGGTCGAGGGGTCGGCCCCCGATGTACCCTTGGCGCCGAAGTGCGCCTTGCCGCAGTGTATCGTGTAGTAGCCGTTCTGGTGCAGAATCTGGGGGAACGAGGTGATACGGGTCGAGTTTTTCAGGTCGGCGGTCAGGGTCGTGTGTGCCGGTTGTATGCCGTTGTAGTTCCACTCGGGCAGTTGAATCACGTCGCTCGAGGCGTCGGTCTTCTGGTCGTAGTTCAGGGTCCAGTTGGTCACCCGGTGACGGGCCGCATTCATGCCCGACATCAGGCTGCACCGCGTGGGCGACGAGATGGCACAGGCGTAAGCCTCGGTAAACTTCACCCCCATGTGGGCCAACCGCTCCATGTTGGGGGTACGGTAGCGGTTGTTCAGGGGAGTTGACTCGGAGTAAAACGGAACCGATGTATCTTGCCAGCCCATATCGTCGACCAGAAACAGAACGATGTTGGGCTGTTGTTGTGCTTGTATGAGACCGGTGCCGGCAAGCGAAGCCAGCAGCAGGGTGCTTTTCAGGAAAAAATTCTTTTTCATGTTGTGCTTGGTATTATATGAGTTTTCTCGGGAAGACCGAAAATGGTTACAATGATAACGAAAATCTCGATTATTCAGGACTCTCGCTCCATAAAACATGTTAATGCCCACTCCTCGAGCGGTGGACCGAAGGGGGAGCGGGCATTTGTATCGTGTCGTATCGGGCGGGTCAGGCTTGCCGCTTCGGGCGGTTGGCTGCGCGGGTCATGCTGAAGGCCCGTTTGTAAAATATGAATATGGGTATGGTGGCACCTACACCCAGCGAGAAGAGTACCGAGGCTGTGGTGATTCCGTTCTTGAAAATCTCGAGCAGGTAGTGTATGGCCTCGTTGTCGTTCCCGCTGCTTTGCAGGAATCGAATGAGCGAGAATACCGTGCGGTAGGCATACATACCGGGAATCATCGGGAGCAGGGCCGGTATGTACAGTACCGTGGCCGGGCAGAAGATGCGGTATCCGGCAGCCAGGCTGAGCATACCTATCGAGAAGGCAGCGATAAACGAGGCCGAAGCCAGGTCGAGGCCTGCATATTTCAGCAGTACGAACCGGATGCTGTGACCTACGGCCGCCAGTAATGCTGCATACAGAATGGCCCGGCGGGGCGGGTTGGAGATAACGGCGAAGCCTATGGCTGCAATGGCAGCTCCGATGGCGTCGGCAATGACCGAGCCTAATATTTGCCAGTCGATCATAACAGTTTCCCTCCCATCATTAAAAGAGTGATACCCATACCGAAGGCGATGCAGACAATCAACAGCAGGGCGTTGATGAGTCGGGCGGTGCCGGCCAGCACATGACCTTCGATAATATCGATAATCCCGTTAATCAAGGGGACGCCCGGTATGAGGTAGAGCACGCTGGCACCGATAGCGATGTCGGGGGTGGTGCCCCAGTGCTGCCACATGGTAATCGAGGCGATGAGCGATGCGACAAATGCCGATATGGTGAATACGAAATAGTGGTTGAAGTGCAATATTTGTTTGATGCGGAATCCCACGAGCGTAGCCACAAATACGGCGGCTACCGCTATCCAGTCGCCGTTGAAGAGCCGGCAGAACGAAGCATTGGCAAAGCCCACCAGAATCCACACCGTCCACGGGTTCATGCGAGGTTTGCTCGTGATGGCGTGGAATTTCTCCCACAGCGTGTCGAGCGGGAGGTGGTTGTCGTAGGCTTCCCAGCTGAGGGCGCTCAATTCGGAGTTGAATTCAAAATTGATTGCCCCCGATTTCGCGGTACTCACCGTGCTGTATACGTGGGCGTTGTCCTTGCTTCGCAAGGTCATGCTGATGGTTTTGTGAAAGAGTGTCATGTGGGCTTCGAACCCAAACGACTCGGCTATACGGGCCGTGTTGCGCACAATACGCGAGGTATGTACGCCCGATGCCATCAAACAGGTCGCATATTCCGTGAGGAATTGCGATACCGATTTCAGTTCTTCGTGTACGTTGTTCACCTTATTGTAGTATTGACCAATGTTTCAGCGTGCAAAGATAGTGAAAGGCGAGAGCAGTGGCAAATGGAAAACGAAGTTTTCGACATTTGACAGAGCCGAGCCGCCTCCTTTCTTCTGGAAAGATAGTGAAAGGCGAATACAAAAAAGCCAAACTTGTTTGAGATTTTTTGTTAAGCCGCATCTATCTTCGTATAACAAAGACAGTGAAAGGCGAGAGCAGTGGCAAGTGGAAAACGAAGTTTTCGACATTTGACGGTGCCCGGGCCGCCCATTCTCTTCTTTCAAGATAGAGATTGGAAAGAGAGAACCGATAGCCGGTGCATGTTGACCGCATCGACTATCGGCTCACAGGTCGGGAGTAGTCGAGGCGAACGATTTATTCGCCCCAAACGCTCTTCGCAATATTTTTCATCGTTACGATTTTGCTCCACATCATCTGTTCCGAGACGATGCTGTTGCCCTCGTTGTCGCGGAAGTCGCCCTGGCTGCTCAGGTGGAGCGACTCGAGCGGGAGCAGACGAGCTGCATTCTCGATGTGCAGCGTGATGCTGCTGGTCGATATGGGTTGCAGGCTCGAGGTCGAAATCAATCCCAGAATCACCTCTTTGCCCTGGCAGTAGTTGAGCATGGAGAGGTCGATGTTCTCGTTTTCGCGGTCGCCGAAGTCGAGTGCAATGGCATCGGCCTGGGTCGAGAGCAGCAGCTCGGCCGTCTTCTCCTTGTCGCCCACGCGCCACCACTTCTCGTGGAACTGCAGCGAGATGCACATGTCGTCGGGTTTCTGAGCCAGACAAGCCTCGGTGAGTTTGGCCGAGGTAGCCACCAGCGAAAGCAGGTCGATGTGTGCGGCCTGGGCCACCTGCTCGAGGTCGCTGTTGCCGGCCAGGTTCCAGGCGTAGTCGCTCAGTTGCAGGAATCGGCACCCCATGTCGTAAAACTCGTTGATGACCGTCTGGTAAGTTTGGGCGATGTCGTGCACGAGCAAATCCATATCGGGGTAGTAGCGCCCGGTATTGTAGCGGTTCTCGGGGCGGAGCAGCTCGGCCAGCAGTGTAGCAGGCGAGGGGAGCAGCACCTTGGCATACATGTCGCCCCCGATGATACCCGTCAGGTAGGTGAAGCGCTGGGTCACCTTCGGCGTGGAGGGGTAGGCGTTGTCAAATCCGATTTTGCCCGAGATAACCGACTCCTTCACCTCTTCGGGTTGAGCCGGTTCCTGTTTCGTGATATTCTCCAAGTGGTGGAAAAAGTCGAGATAGTTGGTCGACTTGTAGTCGCCGTCGGTTACACACTTCAGCCCTATCTCTTTGCACTTCTCGACAATGCGATAAATCTCTTTATCTTCGATTTCGTGCAGCTTGGCCGAACTCCACACCCCGTCGTGATACAGTTTGCGGGCTTCGACGAGGGGCTCGGAGTATACGAAGCTCCCCGTTATATCTACACTAAAAGGAATTTTTCTTGCCATAATCTTTTCTTTTTTAGTTAAATACTGAATGGCGGAATAGAGTCGCCCACGCGACGCCTACTCCTATTGCTCAAGCAAAAAATCTCTTTTTTCCGAAAAATTTTCTTTCGACCGGCGGCTCGGTCCACGGAGCCGGCAACAGTTGTTTCTACGCAATCGGCAGGTCTTCTGACTTGTCTCCCTCTCAGACGCCTTCCCAATCGAGTCTGGATTAGTGGCATTGCAGTATTTGTCTGAAAACTCATACGAAACTCACAGCAGCGGGCCTGTTCGGGATTTGCACCCGATTCCCTTTTCATTGCCTCGGCCGAATCGGGCGGGGCAAACCGATTACGGGGGACAAAGTTATATCCTTTGTCCTAATTTTACAATGTTTTTCTAAAAAAATCTTACACAAAAGAGACTGTGTCTTTTGTATTCCGCTGAAGATTAGCTATTTATTCATATCCGAAAATCTCGGAAACGATTCGGGGAATATCGGTGTTGTCGATGGTTCCGCCAAACTTTTCGGCACCCGCTCCTATGGCATAGAGGGGCACATAGCCGGCCGTGTGCGAGCCGCAGGTCCAGGCGATGCGGGCTATCTCGTTGATGATTTGTTTGGCCGTTTCGGTCATCGGTTCGTTGGCCTCGTAGAGCGACTGTACCAATGTGTCCGAGGGGTTGAGCAAGGTCTCCTCGTATACCCGTTTGAGGCGGGCCTCCTGTTCGGCCGTAAGGGTGAGGTGCGACCAGAAGCCGAAGGCCTGCGACAGAGCCGTTTTCACCCTCTCCCACGAAACCGGTTCTCCAGCCCGTCGCCAGTCGGCAATCTGCCGGGTGAAGGTCGAGCCGCTCATCGTCTGGTACTGGAGCGCCTGCAGGTTGAGGGCATATTCGCCCGTGCCCAGTACCACACCACCCGTTTCGTGGTCGGCCGTAACAATGATAAGGGTTTCGTCGGGGTGAGCCCGGTAAAAGTCACAGGCAATCTGTACCGACTCCTCCAGGTCTTTCACCTCGCGCAGGTCGGTAGCCCCGTCGCGCGTGTGTCCCGCCCAATCGATCTGAGCCCCCTCGATCATCAGGAAGAAGCCCCGCTCGTTGCGCGACAGGAAATCCACGGCGCAGCGGGTGAGGTCGGCCAGCCGCATGTCGCCGGGCCGGCGGTCTATGGCATAGGTGATGCTTCGCTCGGGAAACAGCACCATCTTCCCGGCCTTCTGGGCCTTGCGTTGGTAATCGTCTACACTGGTAGCCAGCACATATCCCCGCTTGGGCAGCAGGTCGTAGAGCGACTCCCTGCCGGGGAGCGACGGTTGCTTGAATCGGTTGCCGGCGTAGAAGTCGAACCCCGTCGCCAGCAGGTCGAGCCCCACCTCGTAGCGGTTGTTGCGGTTCCCCTGGTGGGCATAGAAGGCCCCCGGCGTGGCATCGTCGATTTCGCTGCTGGTCACGATACCCACAGCTGCCCCCTGCTGTTGAGCCTTCACCGCTATGCTGTATACCGGTACACTGTCGGCATCGACCCCCACCATCTTGTTCCGGGTCTTCACTCCGCAAGCCAGAGCCGTGCCCGCCGCAGCCGAGTCGGTAATGTCGCTGCTGGCCGAGCCGGTATTCACGAAAGCCGAGTGGGGGAATTGCGAGAAGAGCAGCCGCTCCGGTCCTTGCCGGCCGGCCAGCTCGCCATAAAAGAGTTCGGTAGCATTCACCTCGTTCACACCCATGCCGTCGCCGATGATGTAAAACACATACTTGGGCCCGGCAGCCTGTGCCGCCCACACGGTGGCCATCGCCAGCCCCAAGAGCAGGGGAAACCATCTTCTTGTCATACCTGTCGCGTTTATGGATGGAGGTTGCAGATACCCCCGCCCGTTTCACTCCAGCAAAAGTAGCGAAAGCCCCCGTCTCCCGCTTGGCCGATTCTGTGAAATCTCTGTGACAATGGTGTTTCAAATTGAAAAATCGTGAAGAGGATATGCAATTTTGTCCGGGGGAAAAATTAACTTTGACCCTTGTTGATTTTAATTCTCATTCTATGAAAAAGACATTGATTCTTTCGATTATGGTGCTGGCTTGTTTGATGGCCAAGGCACAAGAAAATTCGTCTCGTGGTTATCGCGGATATGCCGATTTGGGTTATACTATCGGAGTCGGTTATTACGATTTGAACAGTTTCGAAATCAGTACGACTCATGGATACCAGCTTTCATCCTATTTCTTTATCGGGGCCGGTGTCGGATTCCATTTCATGCAAGAGTATAAAACTCCCGATATGAATATCCCGATGGATATTCGTGACAGTAAAGTGAGCATTCCCTTTTATGTCGATTTCCGAGGTACATTTGGGAAGAGGAGAGTCGCTCCGTTTGTCGATTTGAAACTGGGCTATTTCGTGACTAACGGCGATGCTTTTTATTCCCATATCTCGGCCGGCGTCCGCATCCGGACAGTAGAGAAACAAGCGGTTACCATAGGAATCGGCGGTAGTTATGAGAGCCTTCGATTCGAGACTTTCGACCAATTTGTAAGTCCGGGACTTAATATGGATTATTCTCGAACTCCTCAAAATTATTATCTGGATGGGGTTGCCATTAAGGTAGGTTATGAATTTTGATGACCCGTTTCGGGGAAGATAAAATTGTAATTTCCTTTGTCCTCCTGTCGGGGTACCCCCGCATCGGTGCGCGGCGAGAAAAACAAATGGAGAATACACATTTTATATTAAAATATTTTAGTACATTTGTACCGAGCCGAGAAATATCGGTTCAATTGATTTGAAATAATATAGCTCAGTCGCCTCTGAATCACCACCTCGGAAATGAACGAGCTAGTTTACACACATTGAGGAGTTCCATATTGGCGCGGACTTCTCGCTTAGTGTGTAATGGCTTGTGGTGAGCCAAGAGGCGTAGGCGGATAGTCTGCGCTTTTCTTTTTTTAGTTAAACGTATGACGACGCCCGGTATTTGGCGATTTGTATTAACTATATGTTTAACTAAAAATGTTCTTGAAATGAAAAAAGAATTTCTGTCTATTTTGATGATTCCGTTATTGCTCTCTTCATGTTGTTCTATTTTTACAAGTTCAAAGCAGACGATTACATTTGTGGGTAAAGAGGGTACCAGAATTTATGATAATGGTGTAAAAATTGCAACTATTGGAGAGAGTGGGGAAACGAGTGTTCGTATTCGTAAAAAATTATCTTCGAAAGAACTTATTGCAAAAAAGGAAGGATATAGACCTACTCCTTTAATATTGGAATCTACATTTAATCCTATTGCTTGTATAAATCTACTGAATGTGTTGGCGTGGGGAATAGATTTGGGAACACAAAAAGCATGCAAATGGGAGAATACTTATTTTGAAATTGATATGGAGGAGAAAGAATGAAAAGACTATTTAGAATCCTGTTCTGTATAACTGTTTTAATTCCTCTGTTTTCTTGTTCAAATGTTGAGGACTCTTTTGATTATCCGATTGAAATTCTTTACGGGAAGTGGAAAGGAACTGCTGTTTATTACAAAGGTGAATGGGTAGATATATCAAGTGTGGCTTATGAAGAGCTATCTTTTTCTATAGAGTTTTATGAAGATGGAACGTATTATGGAGAAGGTGCTTTTGGAAATGGATATGGTACCTATGAAGCCATTGGTGAAAATATAATTACTTATGTTGATGGGAAGAAATATTTTACATATCATGTAAAGTCTTTATCTTCTTTCTATGCAGAAGTTACAATGTATTATAAAAATGGAGATGGTATGGATTTAAGAGTGAAAAAGGTATTTTGAAATAGTTATACTTTAACTTATGCTTAACAGCAGTTATATATAATTCTATCACATAAAATTATATATTAACTGCTGTAATCTTTTTCCTTAATTGAATCTGAGTTTTTAATTAGTGAAG
>NZ_JANRHM010000039.1:0-3261 GCF_024733785.1 Barnesiella sp. ET7 | reverse complement strand
GGCTCATCTTTTAAGGTGGCGGCTACCTACTCTCCCACTTGCGCAGTACCATCGGCGTGACGGGGCTTAACTTCTCTGTTCGGAATGGGTAGAGGTGGATCCCCCGTGCTATAACCGCCTTGAATATCTCGATCCTTGACGTTTGAAAAAATTTCGAACTTGCACTCTCGCTCGCCTTATCGGCCCTTCCCGACTATCCGCCGCTGCAAAGTTTCGGGAGATTAGTTTCGCTCGGCTTTGGCATTGCTGCCTTTACACCTGCGACCTATCTACGTCATCGTCTTTGACGTCCCTCATGGAAATCTTATCTTGGGGCGGGCTTCGCACTTAGATGCTTTCAGCGCTTATCCCTTCCAGACTTAGCTACTCGGCTGTGCTCCTGGCGGAACAACCGATACACCAGGGGTCTGTCCAACACGGTCCTCTCGTACTAGTGTCGGACCCCCGCAAATTTCCTACGCCCACAACAGATAGAGACCGAACTGTCTCACGACGTTCTGAACCCAGCTCGCGTGCCACTTTAATGGGCGAACAGCCCAACCCTTGGGACCTTCTCCAGCCCCAGGATGTGACGAGCCGACATCGAGGTGCCAAACCACTCCGTCGATATGAGCTCTTGGGAGGGATCAGCCTGTTATCCCCGGAGTACCTTTTATCCTTTGAGCGATGGCCCTTCCATGCGGAACCACCGGATCACTATGCTCTAGTTTCCTACCTGGTCGACTTGTCTGTCTCTCAGTCAAGCACCCTTGTGCCATTACACTCTGCGGCCGGTTACCAATCGGCCTGAGGGTACCTTTAGAAGCCTCCGTTACGCTTTTGGAGGCGACCACCCCAGTCAAACTACCCACCAAACAGTGTCCTCGCTTCTGCGAGTTAGCGTTCAAACATTCAAAGGTCCGTATTTCAACAGCGGCTCCACGATGACTGGCGTCACCGCTTCTCAGCCTCCGGACTATCCTACACATCGAATGCCCAAACGCAATGTTAAGTTGCAGTAAAGGTTCACGGGGTCTTTTCGTCCCGTTGCGGGTAATCGGCATCTTCACCGATACTACAATTTCACCGAACTCACGGTTGAGACAGTGTCCGGATCATTACACCATTCGTGCAGGTCGGAACTTACCCGACAAGGAATTTCGCTACCTTAGGACCGTTATAGTTACGGCCGCCGTTTACCGGGGCTTCAATTCAACGCTTCTCTTGCGATGACGTCTCCTCTTAACCTTCCGGCACCGGGCAGGTGTCAGGCTGTATACTTCATCTTTAAATTTTGCACAGCCCTGTGTTTTTGTTAAACAGTTGCCTGGACCTATTCTCTGCGCCCCATCTTACTGGGGACCCTTTTTCCCGAAGTTACAGGGTCAATTTGCCTAGTTCCTTAACCGTGAATCTTTCGAGCGCCTTGGTATATTCTACCCGACTACGTGTGTCCGTTTGGAGTACGGGTGATATAAGAATATGCTTAGCGGATTTTCTCGGGAGCCTGCTTACCACCGCTATTCGATTGCCCGGGGGCTCTCGATACTGTCAGTTTCGGCACAAGACCCGGATTTGCCTGGGTCACGTTTACCTACCTCCTTTAACCTGCTATTCCGTCAGCAGGCGGGTGTGTCACTTCTCCGTCTCCACGTCGCTCCTTATACCAGTAACGGAATCTTGACCGTTTCTTCCATCGGCTGCGCCGTTCGGCTTTGCCTTAGGTCCCGACTTACCCTGATCCGATTAGCGTTGATCAGGAATCCTTAGTCTTATGGCGAGGGGGTTTCTCGCCCCCTTTATCGTTACTTATACCTACATTTGCTTTTCCGTAAGCTCCAGCCAGCCTCGAGGCTGACCTTCGCCGCCGACGGAATGCTCCCCTACCACGTCTTGCGACATCCACAGCTTCGGTAAAGGGCTTATGCCCGATTATTATCCATGCAAAACTCCTCGACTAGTGAGCTGTTACGCACTCTTTAAATGAATGGCTGCTTCCAAGCCAACATCCTAGCTGTCTCTGCAGTTTTACTTCGTTTGTTCAACTTAGCCCTTATTTCGGGACCTTAGCTGGTGGTCTGAGTTGTTCCTCTTTCGGACATGGACCTTAGCACCCATGCCCTCACTCCCGGGTAACAAATGGCAGTATTCGGAGTTTGTCAAGACTTGATAGGCGGTGAAGCCCTCGCATCTTATCAGTCGCTCTACCTCTGCCATTCTTGCCCGAGGCTGCACCTAAATGCATTTCGGGGAGTACGAGCTATCTCCAAGTTTGATTGGCCTTTCACTCCTACCCTCAGTTCATCCGTAAGCTTTTCAACGCTTATCAGTGCGGTCCTCCAGTTGGTGTTACCCAACCTTCAACCTGACCAAGGGTAGATCACTTGGTTTCGCGTCTACTGCTGTTGACTATACGCCTTGTTCGGACTTGCTTTCGCTTCGGCTCCGCGACTGAATCGCTTAACCTCGCCAGCAACAGTAACTCGTAGGTTCATTATGCAAAAGGCACGCCGTCACACTTTCGTGCTCCGACCGCTTGTAGGCGCATGGTTTCAGGGTCTTTTTCACTCCTCTGTTCGAGGTTCTTTTCACCTTTCCTTCACAGTACTGGTTCGCTATCGGTCTCTCGGGAGTATTTAGCCTTACGGGATGGTCCCCGCTGATTCGCCCCGGATTTCTCGTGTCCTGGGTTACTCAGGTGTCCATTCGACTTCCTTCGCATTTCGCTTACGGGACTGTCACCCTCTATGGCTACGATTTCCATCGTATTCTGCTATGCTCGGTCTTGTCTTTGTCATGGATCCTTCTACCCCGACGGTGCCGTAACATCGTCGGTTTGGGCTCTTCCGCGTTCGCTCGCCACTACTTGCGGAATCATTGTTATTTTCTCTTCCTGCGGGTACTTAGATGTTTCAGTTCCCCGCGTTTGCCTACCGCCATGCGGTATAGTCATTGCTGACTGGGTTGCCCCATTCGGAGATTTACGGGTCACGGGCTATTTGCGCCTCTCCGTAACTTTTCGCAGCTTATCACGTCCTTCTTCGCCTCCGAGAGCCTAGGCATCCCCCATGCGCCCTTTCTTACTTTCTTGCGGCTTCTCTTCAGTAATGAAGAGCTGTCGTTTTGGGTTGATATGGTTTGCTTCGTGCTCTTGTTCTCTTTTTTTCCAACATGTCAAGGATCTTCTGTGGAGAATAACGGATTCGAACCGTTGACCCCCTGCTTGCAAAGCAGGTGCTCTAGCCAGCTGAGCTAATCCCCCCGCTACCACTTTACTCTCTT
>NZ_JANRHM010000038.1:0-3719 GCF_024733785.1 Barnesiella sp. ET7 | reverse complement strand
CACACGCTACAACCCCGACTCGCCCGAGGGTGCAAGAGAAATCTATATCCCGAAGGAGATAGGCGGAGTGAAACTTACCGCCGAGGAGCAGAAAGACCTTCGTGAGGGACGAGCTATCTTCCTCAATGATATGGTGAACAACCGTGGCGAGGAGTTCTCTTCGTTCATCAAGGCAGACCTTGAGACGGGACGACTGATGTACTCACGCACTCCCGACGGCTTTGAGGAGCGTGCCAAGTTCGAGATTCCGAAAGAGATCTTCGGTGCCAAGCTCTCCGGTCAGCAGCGTGCCGACCTTCAGAGCGGCAAGTCGGTACTCGTGGAGGGCATGAAGGGCTTCGATGGCAAGAGTATCTCACAGTATGTCAAGCTGAACTCCAACCAAAACAAGCTCGACTTCTATAACGAGAATCCCGACCGAAACCGCAACGCCTCACAGCGCAATGTGGTAGCCGAGAAGCAGGAGAAGCGTCAGTCAAAGGGACAGAGCATCTAATCCGTAGTCGGACAAGTCAAATCAATGTATAACTCTAAAATGAATTTTAAGATGAACGATAAGAATAAAGCACCTTTCAAGGTGGAAGATGTAAACTGGGACGAACTTTCAGGAATCGGTATCCTCAAGGATGAACTCGAACAGGCCGGAGAGCTTGAGACACTGCTCCGAGGCGAGAAGACAGGTGTCGTATCGCTGAGCCTCGTACTCCTCGGTGTAGATGTGGTGATGGATGCCACTTTGCAGCTTGTACGCAAGAACGACTCTCCGCTGCTCGAAATCATCGGTATCAACCCCACGCAGTAACACGATTCCATTACTAACCTGACAGCCGTTTCCCGCACCGTAATCGGGACGGGAGACGGCTTCTTTAATTCCAAGAATATTATGATAGCAATTATAGCAGAAAAGCCGAGCGTAGGTCAGGACATCGCCCGCGTCATCGGTGCAACAGAGAAGAAGGATGGTTATATGGCAGGCAACGGTTATCTCGTTACCTGGGCTTTGGGACACCTCGTTTCCCTCGCCATGCCATCGGCATACGGATACGGTAAGGCTTCACATGAAGATTTGCCTATGCTCCCCGAACCGTTCCAGCTTGTGGTAAGACAGATCAAGACCGACAGAGGTATGGTAACGGACATCGGTGCCGCCAAGCAACTCAAGGTTATTGACGAGGTATTCAGCAAATGCGACAGCATCATCGTGGCTACGGATACAGGGCGTGAGGGTGAGCTTATCTTCCGATACATCTACCACTACCTCGGATATACCAAGCCCTTCAAGCGTCTTTGGATCTCCTCACTCACCGACGAGGCTATCCGTGCAGGTATGAGCAACCTCAAGGATGGCGAGGCTTACGATAGTCTATACCACGCTGCCGATTGTCGTGCAAAGGCTGATTGGCTCGTGGGTATGAATGCCAGCCGTGCATTGGCTTTGGCTTCGGGTATGCCCAACAACTCCCTCGGACGAGTGCAGACTCCTACGCTGGCGATGATATGCAGCCGCTACAAGGAGAACCGCGATTTTGTTTCTACACCTTATTGGCAACTGCATATCACACTTGAACGCTTGGGCGAGTTCCGTCAGTTCGCACATATCGAGGACTTCAAGAGCAAGGAGCAGGCAGAGGCGGCACACGCACGATTCTCGCCCGACTCAACGGCACTCATCACGAAGGTGGAGCGCAAGCGTACCTACCAGCAGGCACCGTTACTTTACGACCTTACCACTTTGCAGAAGGACTGCAACACACATCATGATATGAGTGCGGAGAAGACCCTTTCTGTGGCACAGGCTCTCTATGAGAAGAAGTATATCTCATATCCGAGAACGGGTAGCAGATATATCTCGCACGATTTGATGGAGCAGGTCTATGATTCCCTTTGGAAGATTGCCACTATACCCGAGTTCAAGGAGTATGGCAAGCGTTTCGACTTCGAGCATCTGAATATGCGTAGTGTCGATGATGACAAGGTAACGGATCACCACGCACTCATCATCACAGGCATAGAGCCTGAGGAGTTGAGCGCCCACGAGCAGATTGTCTACACAATGATTGCAGGGCGTATGCTTGAAGCGTTCTCGCCACGCTGCGAGAAGGAGTCATTGGTAATGGAGGCGACAGCCGAGGATATGAAGTTCCGTTCACGCTCTACTACCATCGTCAATCCGGGCTGGCGTGCTGTCTTTGCCCGTAAGGAGGATGCCGAGAAGGACGAGACCGAAGCCAACAAGGGTACGGCACGCTTTGCCGAGGGTGAGCAGATACCCGTTACAGGCTATGGCACGGCACAGCGTAAAACAATTCCGAAACCTCTCTACACCGAAGCGACACTCCTTGCCGCTATGGAGACTTGTGGCAGGAACATCACCGATGAGAAGGCAAAAGAGGCAATGAAGGAGCTGGGTATCGGAACGCCTGCCACACGAGCCGCCATCATCACGACACTCTTCAAGCGCGACTACATCGAGCGTTCAGGCAAAGCGCTTGTACCTACTGAGAAGGGACTCTATATCTACGAGGCAGTCAAGGATATGCAGGTTGCCAATGTGGAGCTGACAGGCAGTTGGGAGAAGACGCTCCTTCAAATCGAGCAGCATACTTTGGAGACACGCTCCTTTATGCACTCCATCGAGAGTTTCACCTCGCAGGTTACACGCGAGGTACTCGGACTGAAGTTCCCTGCACCCAAACAGCGTTCCCTTCCTTGCCCTAAATGCGGTACAGGCAAAGTGATGATACGCCCGAAGGTCGCCAAGTGCGACAATCCGGATTGCGGTCTGCTTGTATTCCGCAAGGTGCTGAACAAGGAGCTTAACGAGCAGCATCTGGAGCAGTTGCTCTCATCGGGAGCGACCAAGCTGATCAAGGGATTCAAAGGCAAGAAAGGCAACTCCTTCGATGCCGCCGTAGCCTTTGACGATGAGTTCAATGTAACGCTGGCATTTCCCGACAAGAAGAGAGGTAAGAAAAGATGATGTCAGTCATCCCGATTCGTAGGCAAAGGTAGTGAACCGCCCTCATTCCACCCCGCAAGGTCGTGCCGCAGCGGTTTCGGCAAAAATCATCCTCGCACGGCTGCGGTATTTTTACCGAAAACCTTGCAGGTGGAGGCGTTTCACATCCAAGCCCACGAAATCGGGAACGACTGTTCCCACTAAATAATATAGGATATGAAAACAAATGACCCGACCGTAAGAAAGAGAATGAAGTGGATAGGTATGATACTGTTAGCCGTAGTAGCAGCATTAGGTTTCAGCTATCTCTATACACGAGGTGTATCACCCGTATGGGCTGCGGTAGCCATCGTATGCTTCCCGGGCTTCTTCCGATTCATATACAAGATTGCCTGTATCGTAATGGCGGCATTGATACTCTTTGCCATACTAAGTTTCTTGGTCTTCTAACTCTTAAAGCAATGAAAAGGTCTTCTCATCGACTTACATCATATAAGCAGTCATATTGCAATATGGGTTGTGGGAGCTGTCCTTCTCGGACGGCTCTTTTTGTAGGCGGACGATTCAAGTATGAGGATAATAATGAAGAAAGGGATAGAGAAAATACCAGCCATTGGCAAACCGATGAACTACAGGGCAAAGTTGGCCAATGCTTCTTATCGGACAGCAAGGTCGGGCCACAGGTGGTTTCGGAGAAAATCATCCTCGCCGTGCTGCGGTATTTTCCCCGAAAACCTTGCCTTACCGGAAGCATTAGCCG
>NZ_JANRHM010000037.1:0-3720 GCF_024733785.1 Barnesiella sp. ET7 | reverse complement strand
AGGCTAATGCTTCCGGTAAGGCAAGGTTTTCGGGGAAAATACCGCAGCACGGCGAGGATGATTTTCTCCGAAACCACCTATGGCCCGACCTTGCTGTCCGATAAGAAGCATTGGCCAACTTTGCCCTGTAGTTCATCGGCTTGCCAATGGCTGGTATTTTCTCTTTCCTTCTCTTCATTCTTATCCTCATACTTGAATCGTCCACCTACAAAAAGAGCCGTCCGAGAAGGACAGCTCCCACAACCCATATCGCAATATATCTGCTTATATGGTGTATGTCGATGACAAGACCTTTTCATTGCTTTAAGAGTTAGAAGACCAAGAAACTGAGTATGGCAAAGAGTATCAGTGCTGCCATTACGATGCAGGCAATCTTGTATATAAATCGGAAGAAGCCAGGGAAACATACGATGGCTACCGCAGCCCATACGGGTGATACACCTCGTGTATAGAGATAGCTGAAACCTAATGCTGCTACTACGGCTAACAGTATCATGCCTATCCACTTCATTCTCTTTCTTACGATTGGGTCATTTGTTTTCATATCCTATATTATTTAGTGGGAACAGTCGTTCCCGATTTCGTGGGCTTGGATGTGAAACGCCTCCACCGGCAAGGTTTTCGGTAAAAATACCGCAGCTGTGCGAGGATGATTTTTGCCGAAACCGCCTGCGGCACGACCTTGCGGGGTGGAATGAGGGCGGTTCACTACCTTTGCCTACGAATCGGGATGACTGACATCATCTTTTCTTATCTCTCTTCTTTTCAGGAAATGCCAGCGTTACATTGAACTCATCGTCAAAGGCTACGGCGGCATCGAAGGAGTTACCTTGCTTTCCCTTGAATCCCTTGATCAGCTTGGTCGCTCCCGATGAGAGCAACTGTTCCAGATGCTGCTCGTTAAGTTCCTTGTTCAGCACCTTGCGGAATACAAGCAGACCGCAATCAGGATTGTCGCACTTGGCGACCTTCGGGCGTATCATCACTTTGCCTGTACCGCATTTGGGGCAAGGAATGGTACGCTGTTTGGGTGCAGGGAACTTCAGTCCGAGTACCTCGCGTGTAACCTGCGAGGTAAAACTCTCGATGGAGTGCATAAAGGAGCGTGTCGCCAAAGTATGCTGCTCTATTTGTAGGAGTGTTTTCTCCCAACTGCCTGTCAGCTCCACGTTGGCAACCTGCATATCCTTTACCGCCTCGTAGATGTAGAGTCCCTTCTCGGTAGGTACAAGTGCCTTGCCTGAACGCTCGATATAGTCACGCTTGAAGAGTGTCGTGATGATGGCGGCTCGTGTGGCTGGTGTTCCGATACCCAGTTCTTTCATCGCCTCTTTTGCCTTCTCATCGGTGATGTTCCTACCGCAAGTCTCCATAGCGGCAAGGAGTGTCGCTTCGGTATAGAGCGGCTTGGGCATTGTCTTACGCTGTGCCGTGCCATAGCCCGTAACGGGTATATGCTCACCCTCGGCGAAGCGTGCCGTACCCTTGTTGGCTTCTGTCTCGTCCTTCTCGGCATCCTCCTTGCGGGCAAAGACAGCACGCCAGCCCGGATTGACGATGGTAGTAGAGCGTGAACGGAACTTCATATCCTCGGCGGTCGCCTCCATTACCAGTGACTCCTTCTCGCAGCGTGGCGAGAACGCTTCAAGCATACGCCCTGCAATCATCGTATAGACAATCTGCTCGTGGGCGTTCAACTCCTCAGGCTCTACACCTGTGATGATGAGTGCGTGGTGATCCGTTACCTTGTCATCATCTACACTACGCATATTCAGATGCTCAAAGTCGAAACGCTTGCCATACTCCTTGAACTCGGGCATAGTGGCAATCTTCCAAAGAGAATCATAGACCTGCTCCATCAGGTCATGCGAGATATATCTGCTACCTGTTCTCGGATATGAGATATACTTCTTCTCATAGAGAGCCTGTGCCACAGAAAGAGTCTTCTCCGCACTCATATCGTGATGCGTATTGCAATCCTTCTGCAAGGTGGTAAGGTCGTAAAGTAACGGTGCCTGTTGGTAGGTACGCTTGCGCTCCACCTTTGTGATGAGTGCCATTGAGTCGGGCGAGAATCGTGTGTGTGCCGCCTCTGCCTGCTCCTTGCTCTTGAAGTCCTCGATATGTGCGAACTGGCGGAACTCGCCCAGACGCTCAAGGGTGATGTGCAGTTGCCAATAAGGTGTGGAAACGAAGTCGCGGTTCTCCTTGTAGCGGCTGCATATCATCGCCAGCGTGGGTGTCTGCACTCGTCCGAGGGAGTTGTTCGGCATACCTGAAGCCAAAGCCAATGCACGGCTGGCATTCATACCCACGAGCCAATCAGCCTTGGCACGGCAGTCGGCAGCGTGGTAGAGACTATCGTAAGCCTCGCCATCCTTGAGGTTGCTCATACCTGCACGGATAGCCTCGTCCGTGAGTGAGGAGATCCAAAGACGCTTGAAGGGCTTGGTATATCCGAGGTAGTGGTAGATGTATCGGAAGATAAGTTCTCCCTCACGCCCTGCATCCGTTGCCACGATGATGCTGTCGCACTTGCTGAATACCTCATCAATGAGCTTGAGCTGCTTGGCGGCACCTATGTCCGTTACCATACCTCTGTCGGTCTTGATCTGTCTTACCACAAGCTGGAACGGTTCGGGGAGCATCGGCAAATCCTCGTGCGAAGCCTTACCGTAACCATATGCCGATGGCATGGCGAGGGAAACGAGGTGTCCTAATGCCCAGGTTACAAGATAACCGTTGCCTGCCATATATCCGTCCTTCTTCTCTGTTGCACCGATGATGCGGGCGATGTCCTGACCTACGCTCGGCTTTTCTGCTATAATTGCTATCATATTTTTTCGGGAATTAAAGAAGCCGTCTCCCGTCCCGATTACGGTGCGGGAAACGGCTGTCAGGTTAGTAATGGAATCGTGTTACTGCGTGGGGTTGATACCGATGATTTCCAGCAGCGGAGAGTCGTTCTTGCGTACAAGTTGCAGCGTGGCATCCATCACCACATCCACACCCAAGAGTACGAGGCTCAGTGATACGACACCTGTCTTCTCGCCTCGGAGCAATGTGTCAAGTTCTCCTGCCGCTTCAAGTTCATCCTTGAGAATACCGATTCCTGAAAGTTCGTCCCAGTTTACATCTTCCACCTTGAAAGGTGCTTTGTTCTTATCGTTCATCTTAAAATTCATTTTAGAGTTATACATTGATTTGACTTATCCGACTTCGGGTTAGATGCTCTGTCCCTTTGACTGACGCTTCTCCTGCTTCTCGGCCACGACATTACGCTGTGAGGCGTTGCGGTTTCGGTCGGGATTCTCGTTGTAGAAGTCGAGCTTGTTCTGATTGGAGTTCAGCTTGACATACTGCGAAATGCTCTTGCCATCGAAGCCCTTCATTCCCTCCACGAGTACCGACTTGCCGCTCTGAAGGTCGGCACGCTGCTGACCGGAGAGCTTGGCACCGAAAATCTCCTTCGGAATCTCGAACTTGGCACGCTCCTCAAAGCCGTCGGGAGTGCGAGAGTACATCAGTCGTCCCGTCTCAAGGTCTGCCTTGATGAACGAAGAGAACTCCTCGCCACGGTTGTTCACCATATCATTGAGGAAGATTGCTCGACCTTCACGAAGGTCTTTCTGCTCCTCAGCTGTCAGTTTCACACCGCCTATCTCCTTCGGGATGTAGATTTCTCTTGCACCCTCGGGCGAGTCGGGATTGTAGCGTGTA
>NZ_JANRHM010000036.1:0-3831 GCF_024733785.1 Barnesiella sp. ET7 | reverse complement strand
TTATCCAAACCAAAATATTATCCCAACTTGACTTTTTATTGTATTGAATATCAGTAAATTGTTATATTTTAGTAGCAGATAATAAAGAGTGATTGTTCCATTATTCAAGAACAGTCACTCATTTATTACTAAGTATTATCTCAATCCAAGAACTGTTGCTAATGAATCTTTATTTCTGATTTTCTTATATTTCTTTTCAACGCCTAAAGTCAGATTGTCTTCCATAGAGCATAAAGCTTGTACCATTTGTTCTGATGAAACTCCTACGTATTTCATTGTCGTTTCGATGCTCTCATGCCCCAATAGTTTTTGTATCTGCGCCAAGTTTACACCGTCTTCCAACCAATGGGTAGCCCGTGCATGCCGAAAACTATGGCAATGAAAATCCGCAGGAATTTCAAGTAGCCCCTGAGACGCAATTCTAACATACATTTTCAACCGCTTGCTAATCGCTTCTGAAGTGATTTTTTTGTTTGCATGGCCATATATGGGGAAAAATACAAAATCAGAAGGTAACGGATTGGCCGGATGGAACAACTTCACATAATGTTTCAGTATTTTTACCATGCTGTTCAACAAATAAATGGTACGTTGTTTATTCCCTTTACCCAAAACAAGAATGTAACTTTTCGTTTCATCCAGGTGCAGTGCCGACAGCCTTAATGATAATATTTCATCTATTCTTGTTCCGGTACTATATAAAAGATTGAACAAGGCAAAATCCCTCTTACCTATCAATGTCCGTGTATTGATGCTTGCAAAAATCCGTTTGATTGTATCTTTTGTGATTACTTCCACTTGTTTTTTAGGTTGCTGCATTCTTTTTATTTCAGCGGCATCACAATCATATTTTATGAATTGGATTTTCTTGTGCGCAAGGAAACGGAGGAAATTTTTCAATATGGAGAGACGATGATTGCATGTTTGCGGGCTGCATTTTCTTACTTCTTTCAGCCACGCAATCCATTCTTCAATCCAGTCCTTACGGAAGCATTCCCCACAAATGGTATTTGAGGTGACTCCCTTCGAGGATTCAAGGAAATCTATATAGATTCCCATTCCCTCTCCGTATGATTTTAAAGCGTTATGGCTCAGATTCCTTATACACGGAAGATAAACCGTATGCCACTCATGGATGGCATCGGCGATAATTGAATGTTCTGCTTTAGTCTTCATATTCAAAATAGTCGTTTAAATCAGGTAAAAGTTCTTCATACCCACCTCCTGTCAGATTTTCCAACTGGTGTGCAAACAGCGGTACAAGCCTGTAATAATATAATGTGTTTTGAATGTAACGGTGTCCCATGGAACGGCTGAGATATAAGAGTTTGTCCATCCATTCAATGCCGCAGTGATCCCAACCGTTTATGTTCACGACCGCATAGTGACTGCGAAAATCATATGCTCTTGCGTGTGCCGTACTGACTTTCTTCCATACTTTCTTAAAACTTGCCGTTACCCATTCTCCGGAATATGGTTTGTCGTACTCGTTAGGAAAGAATATCTTTCTTCCGGGCATGAGATTTTCCATTTTGACATTATACATCTGCAATAGCGACCACATGGATTCGTGCAAGGCAACCCGATGTTCATCTATGCTCTTTGTGTATCTTATATTTATAACACCGGATTGCAAGTCCACGTCTTCTACTCTGAGCAGACGGGCTTCTGTTGTACGCATCCCTGTACTGTACAAAAGTCGGAAAAAGACCGGAACTTCCACTTTCATAAGCGCAGCCCTCATGTCACGGCAATTTATTGGAGGTTCGAGATTGTCCGCTTCATTAAAGAATCTTGCAAGCTCTTCTGGAGTAAACGGATGTGGTTCGAATGATGTGACATTGACTCTTGGAATGGTGGATGGAAGAGGAATATTTACGAAACCACGGCTATTCGCATATTTCAGAAATCCTCTGACACCTACAATTCTGTTATTGCATGACTTTGCGGATTCCGTTTTTTTCTTCTTGCAATAATCAAGGACAATTTCTTCTGTAAGAGCTTCGGCTGACGGATAATTATGGGCGCAGAAGTCATTGAAACGGCGAATCTTGTCCATTGTCCGCCTACTGAATTTTCCAGAGGCTCTTTTGTAAAGTTCATATTTCTTGACTATATGGGATATTGCGGAATAAGAGTATGGCTGTTCTGAAACAAGAATACGCTTTGGCTTAGGTGTGTATTTTATGTCCGGAGGATATGATGGCAATTTGAACGGTGCCCCATATTTCGACCGGATATAACGGATGAAGCGCCTCAAAATAATGCATCGGTTACGGTTTGTATAATAGCTTTCCTTATCTGTCCTTGATGCCCATCCGGAGATAATATCATCCGACAGCACTCCGCCATGATTCATACAGTACTTGGCGAAAGAGTTCAGGTATATGCGGGTTATATAGTCACATTTTCCGATACCGGAGATGAAATTGACATATTCAGACATCAAATCTGCAAATTGGGGTAGATGTGAATCTGTTTTCATTCGAACAACTCCTTTCTTATTGGATAACATTCAATATTGATTCCGCATTCTCTCAGATGAGGGATGTCAGCATCTATATATGGGACTATAGATGAAGAACAGATATGTCCTAAAATATGGCTGATGACCCTAATCTCGGTACCTTTACCAAGTAATTTAGAGGCGAGGTTGTGCCGAAATACGCTGACTCCACGCCCGGATTCACCTTTTCTAAGGTTTAGTTTCTCAAAGACTGTATTGACAATGGTGCCGATACTTTTGTTCTCCAACCTTTCTGTCGCATTCTTCTTGTTGGGAAACAGATACACGGATCCGGCCTCATTGTCCCGTTCATTACGTATGTAATCAAACAATGAGTTTCCAACATGAGGAAGAAGGGGCAACACTATCGGATTACCAGTCTTTTCCTGGACGAAGCTGACTCGTTCCTTCTTCCAATCTATGTCTGTCAATTTCAAGTTGGCAATGTCGCATCCTCTTATGCCAGTATATAAAGCCAATGAAACTATAGCTTTTTCCCTGAAAGTCAAAATATTGTTAGAGTCTGACAAAGCATTTTTTATCACATTGATTTCATCATCCTTAAGATAGTTGAAGTTTTTCCTTTCATATTTCAAATCAGGGAAATAACCTAATACTTTTTTCATGTCGTATAAATCCCCCAACTCTTTAAGGGCTGACGCTATGTGACCGCAATATGTCCTTGAACGCTTTTGCTGTTCTTCTTTAAGGAAAAAGGACAAAACATGTTCTTCTTTGATTTCATCCAATGAAGAGACGTGGAACTTTTGCATCTCAAAAAGGAACATTGTAACGGCATCGGTTTCCATTTTTACTGTGGACTTCTTTTTATGTTCTGCGGCACGCTTCCGGTAAATGTCTATAACTTTCTGAAAACTGGGGTTAAGCATATTATACCTGGAAGGATAGCATAACGGAACAAAGGACTTCTTGTCCGGGTAGTGCCCAAATTCATCATATGCTTGGATAGTACGTAAATGCATCATCCTAAGATCCAATGTCGCTTTTGTATATCCCCTTGTACGGATAAACTTTTCTGCAAATTGTTCATACGAATGAAAACATCCTTCATGTTCAAAAAGAAGTCTTAAAACAAATTTTACTCCTTTGATGTACTGAATGTCATAACCACGGGAAACGAGGTTGTCCAGTAACTTCTTCTGGCTTAATTTTAACTGTGCTATATTCATATTCTTCCTATTGGCTTTAGTGCCATTAGCAAAGATATAGGAATGTATTATCCAAACCTATTCATCCTATAACAGAATGATTTACAGAATAAAAAACTGTATTTTTAGGATAATGCTGGGGTTTGGATAACTGCT
>NZ_JANRHM010000035.1:0-4554 GCF_024733785.1 Barnesiella sp. ET7 | reverse complement strand
ACTCTCCAGCAGTAATTCCAACACCTTCCTTTTGTCTGTAACCTCAGCAAGCAGTCCGGAGAAATCAGCACTTTCGTTCTGTTCCCTCTCCATGACTACGGAGGCGAGGTGTTGCAGCAAGTCTACCATGGAGAACGGCTTGAAAATGCAACCGTCAAAGCCAGCATCCAGCAGAGCCTGTCTGTCGCCATCCTCTCTGGCGGTCATCGCCACCACCGGTACGGTTCGGGAATTGCCTATGCGTGATTTACGCAACAATTCCAAGACTCTGTAACCATTGGTGTCGGGCATCTGAATGTCGGTCAGCACAAGGTCGAAGTCCTTATTTCTCATCTCCTCAAAGAGTTCTTTGGCATTGATGCAGGTCTTGCACGAGACACCGTTACGCTCCAGCATCTCCTTGATTACCTCCAACTGCAAAGCATCATCGTCAATGGCGATTACGCAACCAGGAAGGTGATGCGAGATATCAGCCACTACCGTTTCCTCTTCCACACTCTCATCGGTTACAGGCAGAGGCAATTTAACAGTGAAGATCGTTCCTGCACCTTGCTTGCTCTCCACCTCAATCGCTCCACCAAGCAGAGTGACAAGACCTTTGGTGATAGGCAGACCAAGACCGTAGCCATCGGCATTATTCTCATTTGTAGTACGCTCGAAGGGTACATATATGCGTTTCATCATATCTTCGGAGATACCGACTCCCGTATCGCTTACCTTCATTGTCAGCCAGCCATTCTCATACGAAGCCTTGAAACATACATTTCCCTCGGATGTGAATTTGACAGCATTGGTAATGAGATTGTTGATGATACGCCCTATCTTATCCCTGTCGCCCTTTACCGTAACATTTGTATTGGTGTAGCGATGTTTGAATTGCAGACCTTTCTCCTTTATCATGTGTGATACACTATCGGCAATTCTCTCCAACGACTCGTACAGGTGGAACGGGACGGGATTCGGAGTCTCCTTGGCTTCATCCAGACGATAGACATCAAGGAGGTTATTTACAAGGTGCAGTACATGCTTGCATAGAATGGTAATGTTCCTGAGCTTGTGGTTGCGTCTCTTCTTGTCCCTCATATCCATAGCCAGCTCTGCGTTACCGCTGATACCATTGAGCGGGCCACGAATATCGTGTGATATGGTCATGATAATCTTGTTACGCATTTCAAGTAACTCAGCATTCTTGCGGTTACTTGCCTCCAATTTGCGACGACCACGCTCTTTACGCCCGTAGTCACGCATAATGACGATGTATGAGAGCAGCAGAGCAAGGAAGATGAAGGCTGTTATGCCACCCAGCCATACTTTTGTCCGTTCACGGGTTTTGATGATCTGTTCTTCACGCTCTTGAAGGTCGGCTGTAACACGCTCATCCAATACCGTGATGAAATTTTTCAGTTTCAGGTTGATGTTGAGATTACGCTGTGCCAGACTGTCTGCCGTTTCCGATAATCTCCGGCTCTGCTCGGATTGTTTCCTGATGACATCCCTATTGAGGGTGTAAAGTTTCGTAGAAGTTGTGGATTGAGGCGGAGTCTTCTCCTTTTTCTTGAATAGTCCCAAGAAACCGCCTTTCTTCTTAGGTGGCTCCTGTGTACTCTCATAAGCGATGACGGGGACACGCTCGGCAAGTTCTTCGCCGAGTTCCACTTGTTGTTCAAACAACTGGGAGATATTGAATAGTTGGATTTCTTTCTCTGCCATCAGATGCCGCAGACTATCTATTCGTTCATCCGAATAGAAGTTCTTGAACTCGCAGAGAATGCTGTCGACCTTTAACCTCTTGACACGATAGAGTGCGGTGTCTGCCTCCTCCCATTCAAGGATTGTCTCACCGAACATCGTAAGGTCGAGCATATGCACGTATGCCTCGTGTACACTTTGCCGGAGTTCGTGAATCTTTTTCACTTCACGCTCCAATCTGTCCATCTGTCGCCATTCGTGCAGGTACGTATATACGATACCACCAATTAGGGCGACAATAATAGTATAGCCTAAGGCTAACTTTCTTTGAATCTTCATTGCGTCCTATATTTAAGGCTCGGGTTAGTCCGAACAGTTTATCATACATGCCTTGGAGCGCAAAATTACTAATAAAGCAAAAAATTAAGGCGACTTTATCATTTTTTAATAGCTATTCAAGGCTGTGATGTAATATAAAACGCTAAAAATGTTGGCTATATTGTTATAAAAGTGGGCAATAGCATAAAAAAAGCCATCATATTTGTGTTAATATGACAGCTACTATTAATTATACCATTATCGGATTGACCTTCATTGTCGCAAGGTTTAGATAGAGTCCGTGATGCTCTATCATACCGTGTCGGAACATCTTCCAGAGGATATTGCAGCCAAGCTGTGCCAATGTGGAGTTGATGAACAGGTCCTGCTTCTCCAATGCCTCGGCAAGTGAACAGCTCGGACCGGAGTCATCTTCCTTGATTCGGGCATACTTCACAAGTTTGGTAATGACCTTTAATGACGGTACGGTCTGGTAAATTTGTGAGGTAGGTTGCTTTATCTTCTTTGGGATACTGCCCAATACGACCTGTCCCGATGTTTGCGTATTGCCGAAGTCAAGCCAATACAGAGGTGTCTGATAGTTCGTATAATTGTACTGTGGCAATGCTTTGAGTACATTCCAGAGGTCTATTCTCGACTTTATATTGTCCGTACAGGTGATAGTGATATTGGCAAGATGTTCCTGTCGTACATCTTTCATATTGGAGGGATAGAATGCCGGCACAGCCTTCCAGTCATTTCCGAAGAAGTTGTTGATGCGTGTTATCAGGCAATTCGCCTTATTCAGTCCCAAGTCGGAATATCCGAAGAGTTGTCGCCCGATATTGGCTTCGGTAACAATGTCGGGATCGTATAGTGTTACGAATAGTCCCGGATGTCCGAGAGCACGAAGTGTTACATCCAATCGTGCAAGGTTTGTCAATACTTGCGAGCCTGTACCTCCACCACCTATAAGGTTTACCGTTACGGGGTGTTGTGGATTGAGCAGATAGCTGTCGGTATAGTGTACTCTTTTCATCGTAGTATATCTTTAAGTTTCAAATTCTTTAGAGGCTTTAACTCTTCGAGGTTGAATGGAGCATCCTTTGCTGCCTTTGTTACCAGTACAAGGTTGCTCTTTGTGGGATTTCCGTTACCTCCGAGGTGTGAGAACTCCGTGAGCCAGAACTTCTTCTCCCAGTACTCAAGTAATTTGTCGTAGGTAATCTCTGTCGGCTTGTCAATCTTTGCCGAGCCGAGACAGACGCTTGACCCCGTGACATTGAAGAACGGAGCCGCGTAAAGTTCCGTTTCTGGCTTCAGTTCCTTGTCTATGTATGCGTAGATATTCATACGCTCATCACGCACCTCATATATGACACCGGGCAGGTTATACTCGGCATTCTCAATATGTAGCGACTCCTTGAAGAACATCATACGCTTTTGTGGCGGGTTGTACCAGATATATTTCTCGTAGCCCTTGCGTGTATCACTCCATAGCATATTTGTTGGGATGCGACCATGCGGTGTGCTGCTGTGCCTTTCGGAATATCCCTTTATCAGTTCGTTGATGAAGTCCACCGTTACGGGACGGCCTTCGCTCATGGCTCCCTCATTATCTATGCTCCTTACTTCAAGTAAGTATGTATCTCCTCCATCTGTGGAGTATGCTATCAATGCCGCACGGGGGTGCAGCATCGTATTTATCTGCTTGGTAAGTTTGTTGGTATCCATAATCTTATCTTATATAATAGATGAATTGGTCCGCCCACTTGAAGAACCTTTCGGGATAGGTATCTTCCAATGAGAACGGCTTTTCTGTATGAGGTGTAACCTCGAATGTAGAAATCGGAATAATGTCGTAAGAGTTATATAGATTTTGCGTGAGATGATCTTCAAGATAATCAGTCAACATATCGAAATCATATACAACCCTTATTTGCTGTTCCAAGCCTACGGGAAGGACATCAGGCTCTTCATCATAGAAAGGATCGTATGCGTAATACATAATTGACTTATTAGGTGTAATGAACTCCAATCCTTTCCTCATCAACTCTATCAAACCTTGCTCAAAGCCATTTTTGCAGTCATAATCTTCAATGGCTCTCGGCAGGTTCTTGTAGTAGGACTTGCGCCATACCCTATCGAGGAGATTGTACGCCTTTCCACCTTTCTTATAAGAGCGTATCAGCCGCTCTCTTTTCTTACGTTCTTCCGGTTCTTCATCTTCCGGAGGATCGGATATCCATTCCAAAATGCAATCAACATCATCCTCGTCATTGATTGTCGAGAATCCGTTTGCCTTCATTAGATTATGAATGAAAGTAATAACGATTCGTCTAAGCTTAGAATTAAGATTCTCCACAAACCTCATAGGGAAATAGTATAGCGTATATTCTCCCCAGGTATGTGTCTGCCACAGATTAAAGTATAGGCGACCGCCATCCTCCTCGTAATTGAGATTTATGCCATCGCCTTTAATGGTATCCATCTCGTGATATAGGTTGGATATGCTTTCACCTATACTTCTACCGGGCGTATGCTCCA
>NZ_JANRHM010000034.1:0-4560 GCF_024733785.1 Barnesiella sp. ET7 | reverse complement strand
CGGAGCATACACCCGGCCGAACTATCGGTGAAGGTATTGTCAATCTCTACAATGAGATGAACGACCTCGTAAATAAAAGCGGCATGTATCTCAACCTTGAAGATGACAATGGCTGTCTATACTTCAATGTGTGGAACACACATACTTGGGGTGAGTACACACTGTACTACTTCCCTGTAAAGTTCGTGGAGGAACTGAATCCCACACTCAGACGCATTGTCATCACATTCTATCATAATTTTATGAAAGAGAACGGTATAACCACTATCAACGATGAGGATGATATGGACTGGGCTATGGATATGCTGACTGAAGGCTGCTATGAGGATGAAGATGCCAAAGAGAGGCGAGCGAGGGGAAAGCTCGTGAAATCATACAAGGATGGCAGAGCATATAAACTCCTCGACAGGGTGTGGCGAAAGTCCTACTACAAGAACCTGCCGAAAGCCATAGAAGAATATGAGTGTAAGAATGGCTTTGAACAAGGTCTTATCGAACTGCTGAGAAGAGGACTTGAGTTCATAAAGACGGATAAAGCCATCATGTACTATGGCTATGACCCGTTCTATGACGAGGAGCCCGATTATCTGCCGATGACACTCGAACAGCAGATAAGAGTTGTCTATGACAGCGATGATATAATGACGGAACACCTTATCGACTTCTATAATTCCTCCCGTCAGGAGTCATACGATATTATTCCTGCATCAACCTTTGCCGTCTCTCCAAAGACCGACAAGGTTTTTACACTTGAAGATACCTATCCTGAAAGGTTTTTCAAGTGGGCAGATGATTTTATTCACTACATACGATAATCACTATGGATACAAACAAACTTACCAAGCAGATAAATACGATGCTGCACCCACGTGCGGCATTGATAGCATACTCCACAGATGGAGGAGATACATACTTCCTTGAAGTAAGGAGCATAGATAATGAGGGAGCCATGAGCGAAGGCCGTCCCGTAACGGTGGACTTCATCAACGAACTTATCAAGGGATATTCCGAGAGGCACAGCAGCACACCGCATGGTCGCATCCCGACAAATATGCTATGGAGTGATACCCGCAAGGGCTACGAGAAATATGTCTGGTATAACCCGCCACAAAAGCGTATGATGTTCTTCAAGGAGTCGCTACATATTGAGAATGCCGAGTACAACCTGCCAGGTGTCATCTATGAGGTGCGGGATGAGCGTATGAACATCTACGCATACATAGACAAGGAACTGAAGCCCGAAACGGAACTCTACGCTGCTCCGTTCTTCAATGTCACAGGGTCAAGCGTCTGTCTCGGCTCGGCAAAGATTGACAAGCCGACAGAGATTACCTACGACAAATTACTTGAGTACTGGGAGAAGAAGTTCTGGCTTACAGAGTTCTCACACCTCGGAGGTAACGGAAATCCCACAAAGAGCAACCTTGTACTGGTAACAAAGGCAGCAAAAGATGCTCCCTTCAACATTGAAGAGTTAAAGCCTCTAAAGAATTTGAAACTTAAAGATATACTACGATGAAAAGAGTACATTATACCGACAGCTATCTGCTCGTACCACAACACCCCGTAACGGTAAACCTTATAGGTGGTGGCGGTACAGGTTCGCAAGTATTGACAAACCTTGCACGATTGGATGTAACACTTCGTGCCCTCGGACATCCGGGACTATTCGTAACGCTATACGATCCCGATATTGTAACTGAAGCCAACATAGGACGACAACTATTCGGGTATTCCGACTTGGGGCTGAATAAGGCGAATTGCCTGATAACACGCATCAACAACTTCTTCGGGAATGACTGGAAGGCAGTGCCGGCACTCTATCCCTCCAATATGAAAGATGTACGACAGGAACATCTTGCCAATATAACCATAACCTGTACGGACAATATAAAGTCGAGAATAGACCTCTGGAATGTACTCAAAGCATTGCCACAGTACAATTATACAAACTATCAGACACCTCTGTATTGGCTTGACTTCGGCAACACGCAAACATCGGGACAGGTCGTATTGGGTAGTATCCCGAAAAAGATAAAGCAACCCACTTCTCAAATTTACCAGACCGTACCGTCATTAAAGGTCATCACAAAGTTGGTAAAGTATGCCCGAATCAAGGAAGATGACTCCGGTCCGAGCTGTTCACTTGCCGAGGCATTGGAGAAACAGGACCTGTTCATCAACTCCACATTAGCTCAGCTCGGCTGCAATATCCTCTGGAAGATGTTCCGACACGGTATGATAGAGCATCACGGACTCTATCTAAACCTTGCGACAATGAAGGTCAATCCGATAATGGTATAATCAATAGTAGCTGTCATATTCACACAAATATGATGGCTTTTTTTATGCTATTGCCCACTTTTATAACAATATAGCCAACATTTTTAGCGTTTTATCTTACATCACAGCCTTGAATAGCTATTAAAAAATGATAAAGTCACCTTAATTTTTGCTTTATCGGTAATTTTGCGCTCCAAGGCATATATGATAAACTGTTCGGACTAACCCGAGCCTTAAATATAGGACGCAATGAAGATTCAAAGAAAGTTAGCCTTAGGCTATACTATTATTGTCGCCCTAATTGGTGGTATCGTATATACGTACCTGCACGAGTGGCGACAGATGAACATATTGGAGCGTGAAGTGAAAGAGATTCACCGGCTCCGACAAAATGTACATGAAGCATACGTGCATATGCTTGACCTCACGATGTTCGGTGAGACGATCCTCGAATGGGAGGAGGCAGACACCGCACTCTACCGTACCAAACGCTTGGAGGTCGACAGCATTCTCTGCGAGTTCAAGAACTACTATTCGGGTGAGCGGATAGATAGTCTGCGGCATCTGATGGCAGAGAAAGAAATCCAACTATTCAATATCTCCCAGTTGTTTGAGCGACAGGTGGAACTTGGCGAAGAACTTGCCGAGCGTGTTCCCGTCATTGCTTATGAGAGTACACAGGAGCCACCTAAGAAGAAAGGTGGTTTCTTGGGACTCTTCAAGAAAAAGGAGAAGACTCCGCCTCAATCCACAACTTCCACGAAACTCTACACCCTCAATCGTGATGTCATCAGGAAACAGTCCGAGCAGAGCAGGCAATTATCCGAAACGGCAGATAGTCTGGCACAGCGTAATCTCAACATCAACCAACGTCTGAAGAGTCTAATTGCTGCAATGGATGAGCGTGTCACGACAGACCTGCAAGAGCGTGAGCAACAGATCATTGAGACCCGTGAACGGACAAAAGTATGGTTGGGAGGTATAACAGCCTTCATCTTCCTTGCTCTGCTGCTCTCATACATCGTAATTATGCGTGACTACGGGCGTAAAGAGCGTGGTCGCCGCAAATTGGAGGCAAGCAACCGCAAAAATGCCGAGTTGCTTGAAATGCGTAACAAGATCATCATGACCATATCGCACGATATTCGTGGCCCGCTCAACGGTATCAGCGGTAACGCAGAGCTGGCTATGGATATGAGGGACAAGAAGAGACGCAACCACAAGCTCAGGAACATTACCATCCTATGCAAGCATGTCCTGCACCTTGTAAATAACCTCCTTGATGTCTATCGTCTGGATGAAGCCAAGGAGACTCCGAATCCCGTCCCGTTCCACCTGTCCGAGTCGTTGGAGAGAATTGCCGATAGTGTATCACACATGATAAAGGAGAAAGGTCTGCAATTCAAACATCGCTACACCAATACAAATGTTACAGTAAAGGGCGATAGGGACAAAATGGGGCGTATAATCAACAATCTCATTACCAATGCCGTCAAATTCACATCCGAGGGAAATGTATGTTTCAAGGCTTCGTATGAGAATGGTTGGCTGACAATGAAGGTAAGCGATACGGGAGTCGGTATCTCCGAAGATATGATGAAACGCATATATGTACCATTCGAGCGTGCTACAAATGAGAATAATGCCGATGGCTACGGTCTTGGTCTGCCTATCACCAAAGGTCTTGTCACTCTGCTTGGTGGAACGATTGAGGTGGAGAGCAAGCAAGGTGCAGGAACGATCTTCACTGTTAAATTGCCTCTGCCCGTAACCGATGAGAGTGTGGAAGAGGAAACGGTAATGGCTGATATCTCGCATCACCTGCCTGGTTGCGTAATCGCCATTGACGATGATGCTTTGCAGTTGGAGGTAGTCAAGGAGATGCTGGAGCGTAACGGGGTCTCGTGCAAGACCTGCATCAATGCCAAAGAACTCTTTGAGGAGATAAGAAATAAGGACTACGACCTTGTGCTGACCGACATTCAGATGCCCGACACCAATGGTTACAGAGTCTTGGAATTGTTGCGTAAATCACGCATAAGTAATTCCCGAACCGTACCGGTGGTGGCGATGACCGCCAGAGAGGATGGCGACAGACAGGCTCTGCTGGATGCTGGCTTTGACGGTTGTATCTTCAAGCCGTTCTCCATGGTAGACCTGCTGCAACACCTCGCCTCCGTAATCAAGGAGAGGGAACAGAACGAAAGTGCTGATTTCTCCGGACTGCTTGCTGAGGTTACAGACAAAAGGAAGGTATTGAGATTACTGCAGGAGAGC
>NZ_JANRHM010000033.1:0-4609 GCF_024733785.1 Barnesiella sp. ET7 | reverse complement strand
TTTTGCAACATACATCTACGACTACAAGTTTGACGACTTATCGGTAATTGCCTATAATGAGCTGTTGAAAAATATCGACAAGTACAAGGTAAAGCCGAGTTTCTATGTCATCAACTTTGATGACCCGCGTCGCTCACACCGCTGTAATCCTATCAATCCGAAGTTTATGGTGGATATCAGCGATGCCTATGAGAGTGCGTACACGATAATGCTCAACTTGAATAAAACATGGATTCAGAAGCAGGGCGACTTCTTCGTGGAATCTCCGATTATTCTTTTGGCTGCGATTATCTGGTATCTTAGAATCTACAAGGACGGAAAGTATTGTACCTTCCCACATACGATTGAGTTCCTAAACAAACCGTATGCGGATATCTTTACGATTCTAACATCTTATCCTTCGTTGGAAAACTACCTATCTCCATTTATGGACGCATGGAAAGGTGGAGCTCAAGATCAGCTCCAAGGCCAGATTGCAAGTGCAAAGATTCCGCTCTCGAGAATGATTTCCCCACAGCTATATTGGGTGATGACAGGCGATGATTTTACCCTCGATTTGAACAATCCCAATGAGCCGAAGATACTCTGCGTAGGCAATAATCCCGACCGTCAGAATATCTACTCTGCGGCACTCGGACTATATAACAGCCGTATCGTAAAGTTGGTGAACAAGAAAGGTCAGTTGAAGAGTTCCATCATCATTGACGAGTTGCCTACTATCTATTTCCGTGGTATCGACAACCTCATTGCCACAGCACGAAGCAACAAGGTGGCGGTTTGTCTCGGTTTTCAGGATTATTCGCAGTTGGCTCGTGACTATGGCGACAAGGAGGCGAAGGTTATCCAAAATACGGTGGGTAATATCTTCAGCGGACAGGTGGTAGGTGAAACGGCAAAGAACCTCTCTGAGCGTTTTGGCAAAATACTTCAACAGCGTCAGTCGGTATCTATCAACCGACAGGACACATCAACATCTATCAATACACAGTTGGACTTCCTTATACCTGCCTCGAAGATTTCAAACCTCTCGCAAGGCACATTCGTGGGTAGCGTGGCGGATAACTTCGGTGAGGAGATTGACCAGAAGATTTTCCACTCACGCATCATCGTGGATAGTGTAAAGGTAAGTGCCGAGACAAAGGCATACAAGAAGATTCCTATCGTCAATGAGTTCAAGGATGAGAACGGCAACGACATCATGCAGGAGCAGATAGAGCGTAACTATTCCCGTATCAAAGATGAGGTTGAGCAGATAGTTCAAGATGAAATGGAACGAATTAAGAATGATCCTGAGTTGCGTAAACGATTGTTACCGGACGAGAAGGACGAAGAGGATAACGATTAGAATCTGTATCCTATTTCTTACCGCAAAGGTTGTCCCGTGCCTTTCGGATTGAGCAAGGTCAATCCCTGTGGGTGTCGTGGAAAAATCATCCTCGCCCCACGGGGCTTGCGGTATTTTTCCCGCCAACCTTGCACAATCCTGCACGGAACAGTCAAGGCGGTAAAGAAATAGAATACAGTGCTTCGCCTGTAATGTATAACTTAAATAATGATAGACGATGGTTAGAATGACTTTATCAGAGTATCTCCGTAAACCAAAGGATTATCGGGGAGAATGGACTACCGAAAGATGGGATTTACCCAACTGGGAAGAAGAACGCAAGAAGTATATGGGCAAGCGTACACTTATGACAAATGTAGATGGTGCTACCTGCTTGGTTATCGAAGGTCTCAGCCTTGAGATTATTGATGACACCGATTGGAAGAAACCCGATGCTGTAAGAAAAGAGATAAGTCGCCAATGCCTGAAGTTCTTTACAGAGCGAGGCATCGAGCCTCACTATGCCGATTGCCTTATCCGCTATAAGGACAACTACGATACCGTTGAAGTGCGTATTGCCATCGGAATGGATGCAGAAACCGAAAAGGATGATGACATTTTCTTCTATTGCGACACGCTGGAAGATATGAAGTCACTTGCAGAGAATAGTAGTGAAGACTTTTACATTGCCGATTGCTACGGCTTTGGAGTATATGAAGATTTATTATAAACCTAAAAAATATCGAGTATGAAGATTTTATGTCAAGAGCGTTATGACAAGGCTGTTGCCTACGCAAAGGAAATCAAGAATGACACCCTGCAAAAGTGTATTGACCGTTTGAAGCAGTGGGAACAGAATCCTAATCGTCCTTGTGAGATTGAACTCTACTATGATTCTGCACCTCACTCATTCGGTTTCCGAGAGGTCTATCCCGATGGCAGAACGGGTATTGTTGGAGGCTTGCTCTATCACGGCAATCCCGATCAATCTTTTGCCGTATTGATGGAGCCGATGCACGGGTGGACTATACACACATAAAAAAGAAATCTCGAAAAGGAGAATGAAACACTCCTTTTCGAGATTTACTCGTTGTGTAAGATTATTAAATTAGTCAGGAATTGCGAAAGCATAAAATTTCTGTCCTAAGAAATCACTTATTGTATCTGCGACAACTCTCATTACATCATATCCAAAACATTCATTTCCCGTAAACGGTCTATTTATCTCAATGTAATATCTGCCCTCACCGAAACAACAAGCAATACCTTTATTCATCATTCCTTGGGTAATTTCGGTATAATCATCTGTACATAATTTCATGTGTGATATAGGATAGAAATATGTATCTCCACCATAATTTACCAATTGTTTTTCATATTCAGTATCAAATACAGAACCTGCTATTTCAAGAGCTTTATCAATATTTGAATAAACCTCATCATTTACATCTTTTAGTTTTAACTTGCTAAAATGTGTTTTTGTAATATCATCAATCTTTATTTGTGCAAAAGAATCATGTTTGGATAATTCTTCAATAGAAACAACTCCAATTCGTAAAAGCATTTCTAAATCGTACTCATAACCATAATTGGTAGCCTTTGAATTGTACATATTTGCGAGTTGTTCAAGAATTATATCTTTCTCCTCATCTGTTTCTACAATCACAAATGCATCTTTGATAGGATTATTATAAATGCTTCTATCTAGTAAAAATGGTAATCCGGGGACACCCCAATGATCATCTTTGATTGGTAATCTCCATTCTCTTTCAAATGTCCAGTCAATAGATTTATCATGGGATAACTTCGTATAAACATACCGAAATTGCTCATTAATCCCCAACCCACATGATGAATCCAATGTTCTCAATCCATATCCCCAATAAGCATCTCCTTCTTCTGATTCTTTATGTTGGCCAGAAAGCCCATATATCACATTCCTAGCTCCAGCCATAAACAATTCATTTTTTTTGAAGGCTATTCCATATTTGCCAACAAATTTAGAACCTGATTGTCTTTTGTTTGCATAATCTATTAGAGCATATAGAGGCATTTCTGTAAAGCATATGGCAGAATATGGACCATAAACAGTTGGTACTGTATTTCTAAAAGACCATCCTGAACGAATGAACCCATCATGAATGATTCTTTGTATAACTTCAAATGCTGTTGCATTATTATCTAACTCCCAATCATCGTTGAAACTCTGGTCAAAAATAGAAATGGGATTATTCGGAGCCGTATAATAATCAGGAAACTGTAACTCACTTCTATCTATAGTACAACCATTAAGTTCCGCTTCTTCTGCCATTTCATTCAATTGAACTTCAAAACTAGTCTCAGGTGTTCTTTCATGAACGAAATGAATAATCCAAGATGATAGGTCTATTCTTGTCTGATGTTGCCAATCTGCCATATACTATATTTTTATAATACTGCAAAGGTACTCCGTTTTTTACGAATGAAAGACAGAATAAGCTACAAAAAGTATATATAGCGTGAAAATCCCGCTTCACTTGCAAAGTCCCTTCAAGAAGTTAACTCGGAGGGACAATACCTCCACGTTCAAGCCGATGGTTTTGGGGCAAAAAATTCTCTGCGATAATTTTTCACCCCAAAAAACGCTCCGGTATCGCCGTCCGAGTTGAGACAGAGGTTGGGACTTAGCAAGCGAAGCGACCTACGACGCATAGTACAACAGGTCAAAAATCCATTGCGGTAAGATATGCCGCATCTCTATTCTCAACCTGACTGCCATATCTATATTTCATTATAAGGTCTATCAACCACCGCCATCTTTTTAAGCCCCGATTTTTTAAGTGGGACAAAAGCAGCTCAGCTCTCAACTCTGCATATTACAAAAGTTATTTCTTTTCGGTCATACCACCGCTTTTTTCTCGCACCTTTTTTTGCCTTTGTTTTTCGCTCCTTTCGCCCCCGTTTCAGTGTGGAGCGTTTTCCCTCTTTTCACCCTTGTTTTGCCCTTTTCGTGTCTTCGCTTTCCTACCTGCTATGACAAGTGATGACACCTTATGACTTGTATAGTCTAACGGCTTAAATATCAATGTTTTATCAAATTTTGCTATATATATTTGCAGCGACAACATTAGTTATTAACGCTAAAAACTCACAGTTATGGCAAAGAAAAATGTAAGGGATGACCCTCAAAAAACACAAGTCACCGAGAACCCGCAGATGAGCGACATCGTGCTGGTCTTAGACAAGATGGAACTGCTCATTCAGGCGGTATCCGAAATCAACAAGAACGGCAAGTATTCCACCGTG
>NZ_JANRHM010000032.1:0-4679 GCF_024733785.1 Barnesiella sp. ET7 | reverse complement strand
AACGGTGGAATATTTGCCGTTCTTGTTGATTTCGGATACCGCTTGAATGAGCAGTTCCATTTTGTCTAAAACCAGCACGATGTCGCTCATCTGCGGGTTCTCGGTGACTTGTGTTTTTGAGGGGTCATCCCTTACATTTTTCTTTGCCATAACTGTGAGTTTTTAGCGTTAATAACTAATGTTGTCACCGCAAATATATATAGCAAAATTTGATAAAACATTGACATTTAAGTCGTTAGACTATACAAGTCATAAGGTGTCATCACTTGTCATAGCAGGCAGGAAAGCGAAGACACGAAAAAGGGCAAAACAAGGGTGAAAAGAGGGAAAATGCTCCACACTAAAACGAGGGTGAAAAGAGCGAAAAACGAAGGCAAAAAAATGTACGAGAAAAAAGCGGTGGTATGACCGAAAAAAATAACTTTTGTAATATGCAGAGTTGAGAGCTGAGCTGCTTTTGTCCCCACTTAAAAAATCGGGCACTAAAAAGATGGCGGTGGTTGATAGACCTTATAATGAAATTATAGATATAGCAGTCAGGTTGAGAATAGATATGCGGCATATCTTACCGCAATGGATTTTGACCTGATGTACTATGCGTCGTAGGTCGCTTCGCTTGCTAAGTCCCAACCTCTGTCTCAACTCGGACGGCGATACCGGAGCGTTTTTTCGGGTGAAAAATTATCGCAGAGAATTTTTTGCCCGAAAACCCTCGGCTCGAACGTGGAGGTATTGTCCCTCCGAGTTAACTTCTTGAAGGGACTTTGCGAGTGAAGCGGGATTTTCACGCTACATACACTTTTTGTAGCCCTATCTGTCTTGCATTCGTAAAAAACGGAGTAATTTTGTATCAGTTAAAATATTAAGTGGTATGAAAAGATATAATAGAGAAGCGAAGGGTGGATACTATACTCCTTCATTTTTAACGATGAATATTGATTCTAATGAGAATTTTGAAGATATAATGACGGCAAAAGGAGTATCCGAAAGATCGGAAGCTTTATTTCTTCATGAATATATACATCTCTTACAAGATATAACATCTGTTTCTGGTCTTGTCAATATATGTGTTGTTGTTGATTATATGAAATGGGCGACCAATATAACAAAACAAGGTGTATTAAAAGTTCCTTGTATCCCCGTTATTGAGGATGGAAAAAATTTATTACCTAATGCTCAATTAAAAAAGATTTGCACAGGGAGTGGAACTTTGAAGGATTCATACGGCAATCCCATTGTATGGCAAGAAACATTAGGGGTACATCTTGAGAAAGCAGGAACAACTATAGACTGGAAATATATTGAAGCAGATTTACAATTAGTAATTGAGATTAAGGCTACGAATGGTAATACATATTCGTACCATGTAGGTGAACATTGTATCTCAGAAACAATGGCTTACATGATAGAAAATACTATATATAACAATGTCATTGAATCTCCATCAGATTTTCCGTATAGAGTTGTAAATTATGTATGTGATTATTTAATGCCAGGATTTTCTCAAGATCCTTTAAATGTAATTGCCTTATGTGATGCTTGCCTTATGCATTCATTTCCTGGCAGGGCTTTATATTATGGATTAAATATTTTAAAAAAGTATGAGAATTTAACTCCTGAAGGAGTATATAATATCATGGTAAGTCCTCAATTATTGCAAGAAACAGGTGTTCCTCAAAACCTTACAATTGAACATTTGTTGAAAATCCGAAAAGACGATGCAGTAAATCAAATGAGTGGATATTTTACTGCAAACTATGATTCTATGATAACATGGACAACTCAAATGTTGGAAGCTGCTTATGCAATAAGAATGAAGAATCCATATTTCATGCTTGAAATTGCACGGGGAGGAGATATCAGGAATAATAAAGCGTTTATAGATGTTCTTAATGAAATAGGATGCCCTGTAATTATGAATAATCAGAACAACATGGTTTACATCAGAAATAATAATATTAAAGATAATGTACATCCTCCAGTCTTTAATGTTATAAGCCAGATATATTCAATAATGAATCGTAATGTCCTTGAACATAACACTTATAAGTGTCAATTGATGGACTGGTGTCATAAAGATTTTCTTACAACAGGACAAAAGGACTTAACCACGGATGGAGATTCATGTAGATATGCTCCATGGGAACGAGTAAGGGAGGAAGATATTCATCAATGTTATTTTGGTCAAATATGGTATACATGGGGGTTAAAAGATGTTATCCCAAATAATGAATAGAAAAATTAAAGCCAACTTAAATCTGCACATGGGCAGACCTAAGTTGGCTTTATCAATTTAAGTAATTGGTGTTATCTATGTGTGTATAGTCCACCCGTGAATAGGATTCATCAATACAGCAAACGATTGGTCGGGCTGTCCGTGGTAAAGCAAACCTCCTACAATGCCCGTTCTTCCATCGGGATATACCTGTCGGAAACCGAATGAGTGAGGTGCAGAGTCATAGTAGAGTTCAATCTCACACGGACAATTCGGGTTCTGTTCCCATTGTTTCAAACGGTCAATACATTTTTGCAGCGTGTCGTTCTTGATTTCCTTTGCGTAGGCAATAGCCTTGTCATAACGCTCTTGACATAAAATCTTCATACTCGATATGTTTTAAGGGGTTTATAATAAATCTTCATATACTCCGAAGCCGTAGCAATCGGCAATGTAAAAGTCTTCACTACTATTCTCTGCAAGTGACTTCATATCTTCCAGCGTGTCGCAATAGAAGAAAATGTCATCATCCTTTTCGGTTTCTGCATCCATTCCTATAGCAATACGCACTTCAACGGTATCGTAGTTGTCATTATAGCGGATAAGGCAATCGGCATAGTGAGGCTCGATACCTCGCTCTGTAAAGAACTTCAAGCATTGGCGACTTATCTCTTTTCTGACTGCATCGGGTTTCTTCCAATCGGAGTCATCAATAATCTCCAATCCCATACCTTCCACGACCAAACAAGTGCCACCATTGATGTTTGTCATTAGTGTACGCTTGCCTAAATGTTTCTCTCTAATATCGGCCCAATTGGGGATATCCCATCTTTCGTTGGTCCATACTCCGCGATAATCTTTTGGCACACGGAGATACTCTGATAATGTCATTCTAATCATAGTCAATCATTATATAAGTTATACATATTACAGGCGAAGCACTGTATTCTATTTCTTTACCGCCTTGACTGTTCCGGGCAGGATTGTGCAAGGTTGGCGGGAAAAATACCGCAAGCCCCGTGGGGCGAGGATGATTTTTCCACGACACCCACAGGGCTTGACCTTGCTCAATCCGAAAGGCACGGGACAACCTTTGCGGTAAGAAATAGGATACAGATTCTAATCGTTATCCTCTTCGTCCTTCTCGTCTGGTAACAATCGTTTACGCAATTCAGGATCAGCCTTTATACGCTCCATCTCATCTTGAACTATCTGCTCAACCTCGTCTTTGATACGAGAATAGTTACGCTCTATCTGCTCCTGCATAATGTCATTTCCGTTCTCGTCCTTGAACTCGTTTACGATAGGAATCTTCTTGTATGCCTTTATCTCGGCATTGACCTTTGCACTATCCACGATGATGCGTGAGTGGAAAATCTTTTGGTCAATCTCCTCGCCGAAGTTATCCGCCACGCTACCCACGAATGTACCTTGCGAGAGGTTGGAAATCTTTGAGGCAGGGATAAGGAAGTCCAACTGCGTGTTGATAGAGGTTGATGTGTCCTGACGGTTGATAGATACCGACTGACGCTGCTGGAGTATCTTGCCGAAACGCTCCGAAAGGTTTTTGGCTGTTTCACCTACCACCTGTCCGCTGAAGATATTACCCACCGTATTTTGGATAACCTTCGCCTCCTTGTCGCCATAGTCACGAGCCAACTGCGAGTAGTCCTGAAAACCGAGACAAACTGCTACCTTATTGCTTCGTGCAGTAGCAATGAGGTTGTCGATACCACGAAAATAGATTGTCGGCAACTCGTCAATGATAATAGAACTCTTCAACTGACCCTTCTTGTTTACCAACTTCACGATACGGCTGTTGTATAGTCCGAGTGCCGCAGAGTAGATATTCTGACGGTCGGGATTGTTGCCTACGCAGAGTATCTTCGGCTCATTGGGATTGTTCAAGTCGAGGGTAAAGTCATCGCCCGTCATCACCCAATAGAGCTGCGGAGAAATCATTCTCGAAAGCGGAATTTTGGCACTTGCTATCTGGCCTTGGAGCTGATCTTGGGCTCCACCTTTCCATGCGTCCATAAATGGAGATAGGTAGTTTTCCAATGAAGGATAAGATGTCAGAATAGTAAAGATATCCGCATACGGTTTGTTTAGGAACTCAATCGTATGTGGGAAGGTACAATACTTACCCTCCTTGTAGATTCTCAGATACCAGATAATCGCAGCCAAAAGGATAATCGGAGATTCCACAAAGAAGTCGCCCAGCTTCTGAATCCATGTCTTGTTAAGGTTCAACATTATCGTGTACGCACTCTCATAGGCATCGCTGATATCAACCATAAACTTAGGGTTGATAGGATTACAGCGGTGTGAGCGACGCGGGTCGTCAAAGTTGATGACATAGAAACTCGGCTTTACCTTGTACTTGTCGATATTCTTCAACAGCTCGTTATAGGCAATAACCGATAGGTCATCAAACTTGTAGTCGTAGATGTATGTGGCAAAG
>NZ_JANRHM010000031.1:0-8607 GCF_024733785.1 Barnesiella sp. ET7 | reverse complement strand
TCCGCAGTCGATGCAGGATTACTTCGGACTTACGGAGGATTACCGTCTGTATCATCAGTTGGAGGATATGGATCCTGCAATCTATCGGCAGAAAAGAGCTGCGGGAGAGATACCCGATGTGCTTGAGGTGGATGCAAGGCTGACACGAGCCGTGGAGAAGATCTTCGAGAGTATCTGTGAACGCCCTCCCGTTCCTTATCTCAACAAACTGAACGAGGAGTTGGAGAAGCTGGGGCAGATTGCACATTTCCCCGACAATGTTCACGACACTCTCCACATCCGTCCCGATTTCCTTGCCAAGTATGGTATTGACAGGAGGGCTTCTTCGGAGGAGTGTTCCGCCAAGGCTGAAAAGGCATATCGGGAACTCGATGCCCGCTTTGTCAGGATGACTGGCAGAAGACCTTATGCTGATGAGCTTTTCAACGGAATGAAGAAGAGGCAGAGCGACTCTTCCGAGGAGAGACCGTCCCGAAAACAGCATATCCGGCATAAGCCCAAATCAAGAGGTCGCAAGATGGGACTATGATTTCAGTAAGACAATGATTAAGTATTCACCCTTTAATTCGTAACAGTATGAGATTGAAAATTTTTATGCTCTGTCTGGTGGCTCTCTTTGTCAGCCAGACATCTAAGGCGCAGTGGGTGGTGACAGACCCCGGAAACCTCGCACAAGGTATCATCAATGCCACGAAGAACATCGTGCATACATCCTCTACGGCAAGTACGATGATTCAGAACTTCCAGGAAACAGTAAAGATCTACAAGCAGGGAAAGGAGTACTACGATGCTCTGAAGAAGGTGAAGAACCTTGTCCGCGATGCACGCAAGGTACAGCAGACCATCCTGCTTGTAGGCGACATCACCGATATCTATGTGAACAGCTTTGAGCGTATGCTCAACGATCCGTACTTCACCGTGGAGGAACTGAGTGCCATTGCTCTGGGCTATACGAAACTGCTCGAAGAGAGTGCCCACCTGTTGAATGACCTTAAATCGGTTGTCAATGAGAACGGGCTCTCGATGAGCGACAAGGACCGCATGGATATCATCGACAAGTGTTACAGTGAGATGCTCCAATACCGTGGGCTTGTGCAGTACTACACCAACAAGAACATCGGGGTATCCTACCTAAGAGCTAAGAAGCAGAACGATGTTGACCGTGTGATGTCCCTCTACGGCTCGCCGAGTGAACGCTATTGGTAAACCTGAAATCCTACGACTATGGTACTATTAGCAGTAAACTTTGACAATCTGCATCAGATACTCCAGAATCTGTATGTGGATATGATGCCCCTCTGTTCGCAGATGACGGGTGTCGCCAAAGGACTTGCCGGATTAGGTGCTCTCTTCTATGTCGCCTATCGTGTCTGGCAGTCATTGGCAAGAGCCGAGCCTATAGATGTCTTTCCGCTCCTGCGTCCCTTTGCTCTCGGACTGTGTATCATGTTCTTCCCGACATTGGTGTTGGGTACACTCAACAGCGTGATGTCGCCCATCGTGACGGGAACGCACAGAATCCTTGAAACGCAGACCTTCGATATGAACGAGTATCGCAGGCAGAAGGACAAGTTGGAGTTTGAGGCGATGAAACGCAATCCCGAAACGGCCTATCTCGTGGATAAAGAGTCCTTTGACAACAAGCTCGATGAACTGGGAGCGTTGGATGCGATTGAGGCTTGCGGAATGTATGTGGATCGTGCGATGTACAATATGAAAAAGGCTGTTCAGAACTTCTTCCGTGAACTGTTGGAACTGATGTTCAATGCCGCAGCACTTGTCATAGACACGCTGAGAACATTCTTCCTCATCGTCCTCTCGATACTCGGACCCATATCCTTTGCGATAGCCTGTTGGGACGGCTTCCACGCCTCACTCACGCAGTGGTTTGTCCGATATATCAGTATCTATCTGTGGCTCCCCGTGAGCGACCTTTTCAGCAGCGTGCTTGCACGCATACAGGTACTGATGCTACAGAAGGACATCGAGCAGTTGTCCGATCCCAACTTCATCCCTGACGGGTCAAATGCGGTCTATATCACCTTCCTCATTATCGGCATCATCGGATATTTTACAATTCCGACAGTGGCCAACTGGATAATCCAGGCTGGCGGCGGTGCAGGTAACTACGGCAGAAATGTGGCACAGACAGCGAGCCGGACGGGATCGATAGCAGCAGGTGCGACAGGTGCCGCCATCGGCAACATCGCAGGCAGATTACTTAAACGATAACCTATTAAACTGTATTCAAATGGAATTCAAATCACTTAAAAACATCGAGACCGGCTTCAGGCAGATACGCTTCTTCGGCATTGCCTACCTCTTTGTCTGTGCTTCACTTGTGGGCTTCTCGCTTTGGAAGGCATACAGCTTTGCCGAGGCACAACGACAGAAGATATATGTCCTTGACGAGGGCAAGTCGCTGATGCTGGCTCTATCTCAGGACTTGGAGCAGAACCGTCCTGTGGAGGCAAGGGAGCATGTGAAGCGTTTCCACGAACTCTTCTTCACGCTTGCCCCCGATAAGAGTGCCATCGAGGGTAATATCCAGAGGGCAATGTTCCTCAGCGACCGCTCGGCATACGAGCACTACAGCGACCTTGCGGAGCAGGGATATTACAATCGTATCATCTCGGGCAATGTATCGCAGCGTATCGAGGTGGATAGCATAAACTGCAACTTCAACCACTATCCCTACGAGGTGGTGACATACGCAAGGCTATCCATCATCCGCGAGAAGAGTATCACCGAGCGCAGCCTTGTGACCACAGGGCGATTGCTCAACTCCACACGCAGCGACAACAATCCTCACGGATTCATCTTCGAGGCGTTCCGTGTGGTGGAGAACAAGGACCTGAGAGTCTATGACAGATAACCCAATTATTCACCATTAACATTTACAGCGATGAAAAAGTACATTCAGAGAATCAAGGATTCAAGCAACAAGTCTTGGAACAACAAGACATCAAAGACCAAACGCCTTATCATCTACGGCCTCCTGCTGGCATATTCGGGATTTGCCCTCTATGTGATCTTTTCCCCAACTCCCGATTACGGGTATGAGGAGTATGTCAGAAGTGAGCCGCCTGCCACCAACCTGATTATCGAGGAGGAGGCAGCTCCTGCCGACAGCCTCTCGGATGAGAAGATAAGGGAGATGGAAGAGTTCTTTAACCAATTTAATTCAGAGAGCTATGAGTAACGATGCAAACGCTCTGAAAAGAAAGGAGCAAATCAAGAAAATTCTTGTGTATGGCGGAATGGTTATGCTATGCCTTGTGTCATTCTACTTCATCTTCAAGCCATCGAAGGAGCAAGTACAGGCAGAGCAGCAGAAGGTGGGCTTCAACGCTGAACTTCCCGATCCGCGAGGTGCAGGCATCGAGGCGGATAAGATTGCAGCCTACGAACTGGAGGATATGCGTGTTAAGCAGGAGCAGAAGATGCGTACCCTTGAGGACTTCACGGCAATGACCACCGATGACGAGGAGGAAGAGGTGGTCGAGATACCCGAAGAGCCGAGATATATAGGCGGTGGCGGTAGCAGTTCATCCTATCGAGGTGGCAGTAGCAGTCGGAGCAATTCGTTCTCCACATCCACATCTGCCTACAATGACATCAACGCTACGCTCGGCAGTTTCTACGAGCAGCCGCGTGAGGATCCCGAAAAGGAGGCTCTGAAAGCGGAGCTTGAAGAGTTGAAGCAGTCGATGGCACAACAACAGAACAGCCAACCGACATATGCCGACCAGGTGGCACTCTTGGAGAAGTCATACGAGCTTGCAGCGAAGTATATGCCCGGCAATGCCGCCACCTCCGAGGGCGCAGCCGAGGAGGTGGAGACTACCACAAGAAGCGGCAAGGCGAAGGCACAGCCCGTAGGTCATGTAACGACTCCCGTAGTGTCGGCACTCGCTCAGCCTGTGAGCGACTCGGTGATGATAGCACGATTGTCACAATCCGTAGGCGGTGGTTTTCACACTGCCGTAGGCGAAGCACCGAAGCAGACAGCACGGAACACTATCAAGGCGTGTGTGCATGGCGACCAGACCATAACGAGCGGTCAAAACGTGCGGCTCAGACTCTTGGAGGATATGCGTGTCGGGAAGTATGTACTGCCACGAAACACCCTCATCACAGGTGAAGGCAGCATCAAAGGCGAAAGGCTCGACATCGAGATTCTTCAGGTGGAGCATAACGGAACGATCATTCCCGTAGAACTTACCGTCCACGACAATGACGGACAGGCGGGAATCTTCATACCCGGCTCCATGGAGGCGAGTGCGGCAAAGGAGATGGCGGCAAATCTGGGGCAGAACCTCGGAACGAGCATATCCATCACCAACCAGTCTGCCGGAGACCAACTGCTGTCCGAAGTAGGTCGTGGTGCCATACAGGGCGTGTCGCAGTACATTTCCAAGAAGATGCGTGAAGAGAAGGTACACCTCAAATCAGGATATACCCTGATGCTTTATCAAAACAATCAATAACCTATTAAAACATTAAAGACATGAAAAAGATTTTTGTAATGCTTGTCCTCACGATGGGCGTTGTAAGTGCCAATGCACAGTCGGTTGATTCAACCGCAGTAACTAACACAGTAGCCGGTGATGTTACCCTCACTACGGATATCTATCCGCAGCAGGAGGATGGCGACATCTATCACGGTCTGACAAAGAAGCTGACCTTTGATCGAATGATACCGCCTTACGGCTTGGAGGTGACATACGACAAGACTACTCACATCATCTTCCCTGCGGCAGTACGCTATGTGGATCTCGGCTCGCCTAACCTTATCGCTGGCAAGGCCGATGGCTCGGAGAATGTGATTCGTGTGAAGGCTACGGTAAAGAACTTCCGCGATGAGACCAATATGTCGGTGATTACCGAGAGTGGCAGTTTCTACACCTTCAATGTGAAGTACTCGGATGAGCCTCTGCTCCTGAATATCGAGATGAAGGACTTTATCCACGATGGCAGTGAGGTGAATCGCCCGAACAATGCTCTTGACATCTACTTGCAGGAGCTTGGCAGTGAGTCGCCGAAGTTGGTACACCTTATCAGTAAGGCTATCCATAAGGACAACAAACGCCACATCAAGCACATCGGTAGCAAGGCGTTCGGCATCCAGTATCTGTTGCGTGGACTATACACCCACAATGGCTTGCTCTACTTCCATACGCAGGTGAAGAATACATCGAATGTACCATACGAGGTGGACTTTGTGACCTTCAAGATTGTGGATAAGCAGGTGATGAAGCGTACAGCCATTCAAGAGCAGGTTATTTTCCCACTGCGTGCATATGATTATGCCACAACCGTTGCGGGTAACAAGGATGAGCGTACCGTATTCGTGTTCAACAAGTTCACCATCCCTGCCGACAAGGTGTTTGTGGTGGAGATGCACGAGAAGAGCGGTGGCAGACACCAGACCTTCACCGTGGAGAGTGAGGACATCGTAAGAGCAAAGGTAATCAACGAACTTAAAGTGAAGTAACCATGAAAAAGTATCTGTTTCTACTTGTTGCAGTCATATCGCTTGCCCTCTCGTCAGGGCAGGCATACGCCCAGCGTTATCTCCCGAAGATGATGGGTGTGGAACTCAGAGGCGGCTTTGTAAACGGTTCTAAATCTCCGCTAAACTATTATACGGGAATAGCGATGTCGGGATATACCAAGAAGGCTAACCGCTGGGTGGTGGGTGCAGAGTATCTGCTCAAGAACTACGACTATCGCGGCACATCTGTACCGCGTGCCCAGTTCACTGCCGAGGGCGGTTACTATCTGAAGTTCCTGTCCGATCCTACAAAGACCTTCTTCCTCTCTATCGGAGGCTCTGCATTGGTAGGCTACGAAACGGTGAATTGGGGCGATAGATTACTACACGACGGCTCTACGCTGCTTGCCAAGGATGCCTTTATCTATGGCGGTGCCATTACCCTTGAATTGGAGAGTTATATAACAGACCGTATTGTCTTGCTTGCCAATGTGCGAGAGCGTGTCCTCTGGGGAGGCTCACTCGGCAAGTTCGGCACCCAGTTCGGCTTAGGTGTCAAGTTTATTATTAACCTTAATTCCGCAACACATATTGTTAGAAATAAATTTAAAATACTGAGTAATAATATATTACCCAGTATTTTGCCATGTCAGAAGATTCACTTAACTTAGTGTTGCAATAAAAATCAAACAAATCTTCATCAGGCATGGCAAAAGTACAAATAAAATCTGAACAAATCACTCCTTTTGGTGGAATATTTTGTGTAATGGAAGAATTCGATGCTCTTTTGTCTAACATAATTGATTCCACTTTGGGACCACGTACCAAGACATTCGGTTATCAATACAGTGAAATCTTCCGTTCTCTCATGTGCGTGTATTTCTGTGGCGGCTCCTGTGTTGAAGACATATCCACCCATCTCATGTCTCATCTTTCCTTTCATCCTGTGCTAAGGAGCTGCAGCGCAGATACGATTCTCCGTGCCATCAAGGAACTGACCGTCCCCAACATAACCTATACGTCTTCCGTCTCGGGAAAATCCTATGATTTCAATGTGGCAGACCGCATGAACGAACTGCTTGTCAAGGCACTCATATCTACCGGAGAATTAAACGGGGGACAGAAATATGATTTCGATTTCGACCATCAGTTTATCGAGACAGGCAAGTATGACGCCAAGCCCACCTACAAGAAGTTTACCGGATACAGCCCCGGAGTAGCTGTCATCGGCGACCATATCGTAGGCATAGAAAACCGCGACGGCAATACCAATGTCCGTTTCCGCCAACAGGATACGCTTGAAAGGATCTTTACAAGGCTTGAAGACAACGGTATCCATATAGACAGGGTACGTATGGACTGCGGGTCATGTTCCGAAGAGATTGTGGATGTGGTAAAAGATCATTGTAACCATTTCTACATCCGCGCCAACAGATGCTCGGCGTTTTACGATGACATGTTCATTCTCCGAGGATGGAGGACTGAGGAAATCAACGGAATAGAATTCGAACTGAACTCCATTATCGTGGAAAAGTGGAAGGGAAAGCCTTATCGCCTAGTTGTTCAGAGACAGAGAAGGACTGACAAAACTCAGGAACTATGGGAAGGTGAATATACCTACAGGTGCATTCTCACCAATGATTTCGAATCCGATGTCAGAGATATCGTAGAATTCTACAACCTGCGTGGAGGAAAGGAAAGAATCTTTGACGAAATGAACAACGGATTCGGATGGAAGCGTCTGCCCAAATCCTTCCTGGCTGAAAATACGGTCTATCTGCTGATGACCGCACTGATAAGGAACTTCTACAAAACCATTATCCGCAGAATGAATGTAAAGGCATTCGGACTCAACAGGACAAGCCGCATCAAAGCTTTCGTATTCAAGTATGTTTCTGTGGCTGCTAAATGGATAAAGACTTCCAGAATGCACATGCTGAATATCTACACCGGAAACAGGGCTTATGAGAATGTCTTTAAGGGCGGGGCGGATTAGCCCTTATGCTTTGTGGGATTTATGGCATATTGCCTCAAGTTGCCTTGTGGGGTAAGGGGAAGTTATGCCTGAAAGGTACGACCCAAGCTCTCATGACACACAGAAGTCTTCAGACTTTTCATGAAAATCGCAAAAAAACTGTCGTGTCATGAGAGGATAAAAGAGTTGCGGAAATGAGGATTATTAATTAAAATTAAATGCGTTATGAAAAAGTTATTTTCCTATATGATGGTTTGCGGTACCATGATGACCGCAGTATTGGGCTTCACATCTTGCGAGGATGACCTCGATGTTCAGCAAGCCTATCCTTTTACGGTTGAGACAATGCCTGTTCCCAAGCGATTGGTACAAGGTGAGACAGCGGAGATACGCTGCGAGATTGTGCGTGAGGGGTATTTCTCTGATACTCGCTACACAATCCGTTACTTCCAGCCCGATGGCGAGGGTACATTGAGAATGGATGACGGTATGGTGTTACTCCCGAATGACCGCTATCCGCTTGACAGAGATATGTTCCGTCTCTACTACACCTCGGATTGTGAAGACCAGCAGACGATAGATGTATATTTCGAGGATAACCACGATCAGCTCTATCAGCTTACATTCACTTTCAATAACGAGGTGAAGGAGGAAGAGGATACCACAGAGGGTAACACGATTACTCCCATAGGAACTATCGTCTCTCCAATCAACATCAATCCTTAAACAACGGTGGCAGGCACTCGCTTGTCGGGTGTCTGCCGCCATAACCAATCACTAAAAGAGAATCTATGAGAATAAAGTTGATGATTATATGTCTGACCTTGCTTTGCGGATACGCCAAGGCACAGACACGAGGCAGCGACTCTTCGCCACCACTACCAAAGGAGATTTCAGCGGAACTGTTCGACAAGGCGGTAGCACTCATCAAGGAGTTTGAGGGGTGGCACTCGGCGAAACACTATCCATACATCGGTTATGGGCATAAACTGCTTCCACACGAGAACCTGATAGCCGATATTACCGAAGCACAGGCCGATTCGTTGCTCAGAGCCGACCTGTTGGAACGATATAAGTATTTCCGACAGTATGGGAAAGATGCTCTGCTATTATCCGAAATTTCGGATAACAAAAG
>NZ_JANRHM010000030.1:0-12585 GCF_024733785.1 Barnesiella sp. ET7 | reverse complement strand
TTTTTATTTCTGTCTGGCTTTTGTTTCTGACAAGGAAATGTTTCAGCCGGAGAGCAATCTTACGTGACAGAAAAATCTTGTCCCCCGCCTTTCCGATAAAAGCAGAAAACGGCGACATCACAACAGCGAGTCGGGCTTGGCTACTACCCGATTGACCGTATCGCGACGCATCCGATAGGGCAACAGCTCCTGCAACTTGCTGCCCAACTGCTCGAGCGTGAGATTGCGGGAATTTATGGTCCCGTCGGGATTGATGAGCACAAAGGCGGGAACCGCGGCCAGAGCATAGCGCGACTCTACCTCGTCAGGATTGGCGGCAATACACTGGTGGGCCGGCAACTTCAGTGCCTGCACCTGCTCGCGCCACAACTCGGCATTGCTGTCGAGCGAGACCGACAGGAAGATTGCACCTCGGTAGCCATACTCACGATACAGTTCACCCAACTTGACCATGGCCCGGCATGAAGGGTCGCTGCCGGCTTGCCAGAACCCCACGACCACATAGCGAGCATACCCCACATAGCCCGACAGCGAGGTGCTTCGCCCCCACATATCGACCAACGGTACATCTACGTACGGGCTGCCCGGCTCTATCTTATCGGCACTGCGCAGCCGCTGAGCTATATCGGTCAGCACCTGTGCACTCTTGTTGCGGCTACCCAGCTCCGACAGAAGCTGCTCCAACTGGGCTTCGCTGAAACGGCTCTGCATCGACTCGAGCAACCAGAGTGCTGCCGGCGAATTACGGTTCTTGCGGATAAACCGGTAGGCCCGATCGGTTGCCTCGTCGTCGAGACGACCATATTGTCCATACATCGACGACTCGAGCTCGGCTGTCATCTGGCTGTCGGCCACCTGCTCGAGATAACGCTCATGCAACCGGTTGCGCAGCGAGTCGAGCCGATGGGCCTCTACCCTGTACGCCTCGAAAGCCTCGTTTTGCTCGGTACCCGTCACGGTCGAAAACAGGGTGTCCATCGTGGCCTCCATCGAACCGTTCTCCAGAATAAACAGCACCGGCACGGCCAGCGAGTCGAGCGAACGGTTGAATCGCAAATAAGCCATGATAGGCACCTCTTGCTCACCGCGAAACGAAAAGAGCCCGTCGTCGACAATCGCACTGTCGAGATTGACCAGCTCGTCGCCATTGCTATGAGAGAGATAGATAATATTTCCATTGGCGTCGGCATTGTTTACATGCCCGTCGATTACATACGAAGTCTCTACGCCGCCCTGGCAACCAGCACACAGCAACAGCGGCAATATCCAATAATAGGCTCGGTTCATATTCTTCGATTTCTGAAGAACAAAGATAAAGAAGATTTTTGTTCATTCCCTCTCGATTGCCCCACGATCCTCTATTTTTCTACGTTCAAAGCCCGTAGAAAATCGTACAACAGTCCCTCTTCATGGTTGGGCAAACGCACTCATTTGCCCGGATGACTATCTCTCATCGTGATCATCGAGACTATCCCATACCGAATCTTGCTGTTCGAGATACTCTTCATAATAGTAAGCAAAACCCTTTCGTCCCGAGACTCCCATCGTATCGCACCACTCTTGATAATCGGCTTCCAACTGCTTATCGTCCTCCATCATCGACCGAAACATCTCTTCCGCCAAATCCAAAGTGCGATATTGCTTAATAATATCATCAAATATGATTGTAATATCATTACTCATGGCATTCCTATTTATCAAATGAACACATTATTGCATATCTTGGTTTACAAATATAGAAAATCTTTTATAAAAAGTGATTGAAAACTTGTAAAAAAGCGAAAACAAATTAGACCTTTACGCATCATCTTTTCACATTCCGTGTTTCCCATTTGCCTCTGCTCTCACCTTTTATTATCTTTGTATCAAATAAAGAAGACAACATGATTTACAACGAACGTGATACTCGTAAAGAGGTTGTATGCGAAGCTGCCAAACAGATTATGATGGCGGCCCGCACCGCACCCAAAGGGAAAGGAATAGATATTATCGAGATCGCCACCGTCACCGGCGACGACCTGCTGGCGCTGGCCCACCGAATGAGAGAGGAGAGCGAAAAACGCGACATGAAGTTTTTCCTGCGCGATGCCGGCAACATCGAACAGTCTGACGCCGTTATCCTCATCGGCACCCGCCGCCAGGTACAGGGCCTCAACTGTGCCTATTGCGGCTACAAGACCTGTGCCGAGAACCCGCAGGAAAATCCCTGCGCCATCAACTCGATCGACGTGGGCATCGCCATCGGCTCGGCCTGCTCCAAGGCGGCCGACATGCGCATCGACACGCGGGTGATGTTCTCGGCCGGAGCCGCAGCTCAAGAGATGAATCTGTTGCCCGGCTGCCGACAGGTGATTGCGCTGGCACTGAGTGTATCGTCGAAGAGTCCCTACTTCGACCGTAAACCGCAAACTCCGAAGGCATGAACTCCACGATACTCTTCCCGGCCGAGTGGTACCCGCAATCGGGTATCCAGCTCACCTGGCCCCACGAAGCGACCGACTGGGCCTACATGCTCGACGAAGTGACGGCCTGCTACATCGACCTCGCCCGTGAGATTGCCAAACGCGAGCATCTGTTGATTGTCACCCCTCACCCCGAGCAGGTAAAGCAACTGTTGCAAGGGGTGGTCGACCCCGATGCGGTGACCTTCGCCGAGTGCTCCACCAACGACACGTGGGCTCGCGACCACGGTGGCATCACCCTCCTGCGCAACGGCGAGCCCTGCATCTACGACTTCAAGTTCAACGGGTGGGGACTCAAGTTTGCCGCCAACTACGACAACCTTATCACCTCGACGCTCTACCGGCAAAACCGATTCCGGGCCCGGTATGAAAACCGGCTCAACTTCGTAGTCGAGGGGGGCGCACTCGAAAGCGACGGCGCCGGCACCCTGCTCACCACAAGCGAATGCCTGCTCTCGCCCAACCGCAACGGCGAGTGGTCGAAGGAACGCATCGAAGAGTATCTGAAAGAGACCTTCGGACTGCAACGCGTCTTGTGGCTCGACCACGGTTATCTGGCCGGCGACGACACCGACAGCCACATCGACACCCTGGCCCGGTTCGCCCCCGACGATACCATTGTCTACGTACGGTGTACCGATACCACCGACGAGCACTACGAGGCGCTGCGCCGCATGGAGGAACAACTGCGCACCTTCACCACCCTCGATGGCTCGCCCTACCGGCTGCTGCCCCTGCCCATGGCCGATGCGGTACATGACGAGAATGGCGAGCGGCTGCCTGCCACCTACGCCAACTTCCTCATCATGAACGATGCCGTGCTATACCCCACCTACCGGCAACCGGCCAACGACCGGGCTGCCGCCGAGGTTCTGCAAGCCGCCTTCCCCGGCCGGGAGATGGTGGGTATCGACTGCTCGCCGCTCATCCGGCAACACGGGTCGCTGCACTGCGTTACCATGCAATACCCCGAGAATGTATTACGATAAAATGCTATATAACATGACCGAAAAGAAAATCAAAGTCGGACTCGTCCAACAACATAACAGCGGCGATAGGGCCGACAACATGAACCGGCTGAAACAGCGCATCGAACAGTGTGCCGCCCAGGGGGCCCAACTCGTGGTGCTGCAAGAGCTGCACAACAGCCTCTACTTCTGCCAAACCGAATCGACCGACAACTTCGACCTGGCCGAACCCATACCGGGCCCGTCGACCGAATTCTTCGGCCGCCTGGCCGGCGACCTGCACATCGTGCTGGTCACCTCGCTCTTCGAACGCCGCGCCCCCGGGCTCTATCACAACACGGCCGTCGTCTTCGACACCGACGGCTCCATGGCCGGGAAATACCGCAAGATGCACATTCCCGACGACCCCGCCTATTACGAGAAGTTCTACTTTACCCCCGGCGACCTGGGCTTCAAGCCTATCCAGACCTCGATAGGTACACTGGGCGTGCTGGTGTGCTGGGACCAGTGGTACCCCGAGGCTGCCCGCCTCATGGCCCTGCAGGGAGCCGACCTGCTCATCTACCCCACCGCCATCGGTTGGGAAAGCTCCGATACCCCCGAGGAGCAAAAGCGCCAGCAGGATGCCTGGATTATCTCGCAACGGGGACACGCCGTAGCCAACGGTCTGCCGGTCATCGCCGTCAACCGGGTGGGACACGAGCCCGACCCCTCGCAACAGACCCGGGGCATCCAGTTCTGGGGCCACAGTTTCGTGTGTGGTCCTCAGGGTGAGATATTGGCCGCAGCACCCAGCGACAACGAATGGTGCCAGGTAGTCGAGGTCGACCTCGGCCGCAGCGAGAATGTGCGCCGCTGGTGGCCCTTCCTGCGCGACCGCCGCATCGATGCCTACGACAACATATTACGCCGCTTTATCGACTGATTACACGGGGTGTCGGAGGCTATCCGACACCCCGTTTTACTATGCGGCCCGATGCCCGGCTCATTTTTCTTGCCGGTGCACCGTTATTATTTGATAAAAAAAGAGGATAAATAACCGCAAAACAGCTATTTTTGTAAATCATTATCGCAGGATATATGGATACGAAATTAAATAGCACCGACAAACAACTGAACCTGGACAAGCGCTACATACGCATGGCGCAAATCTGGGCCGAAAACTCCTATTGCCAAAGGCGTAAGGTCGGAGCCTTGATTGTCAAAGACAAGATGATTATCTCCGACGGATACAACGGTACGCCGGCCGGATTTGAAAACTGCTGCGAAGACGAGAGCGGACACACCTTCCCCTTCGTGCTGCATGCCGAGGCCAACGCTATTACCAAAGTGGCCCGCAGCAACAACAGCAGCGACGGAGCCACCCTGTATGTCACCTCATCGCCTTGTATCGAATGTGCCAAACTGATTATTCAGGCAGGCATCAAGCGTGTGGTATTCTCGGAGTATTACCGGCTGCAAGACGGTATCGACCTCTTGCGGAATGCTCACGTCAAGGTCGACTTCATCGACCCGCAAGCCGACGAGCACAAACCGCAGGAGTCGGGACAGTAACCCCACGGAGACAATCGCGCCGCAAGCGATTTGTCAATCGGGAGTCAATACCGCCCGAACCATCGAAAAAGACAGATACCAAGACGAGAGGCTCCAGAGAGAAACTGGGAAAAGCCCGTCACCCGTGTGAGCAATCTCGCCGATAATATGTTTTTCTTCTATAACAACAGAACGCGTTTAAATTATCCGCATCGATTATGAACAATAACAAAGCCCGCTTCGTCTGGATTCCCCTGCTCGTAGCCGTAGCTATCGTGGGGGGCATCTTAATCGGACGATTCTTCTCCATTCAAAATCCCTTCGGCGGCAGCGCGCAATACGACAAAATCGAAAGCCTGCTGCAATGTATCGAACAACAGTATGTCGATACCGTAAACCGAGACGACCTTATCGAAAACGTCATGCCCAAGATTCTGGGCGAGCTCGACCCCCACTCGGCCTATATTCCGGCCCAAGACCTGGAGAGTGTCAATGAAGAGTTGGAAGGCTCGTTCAGCGGCATCGGCATTCAGTTCAATATCCTCAACGACACCATCAACGTAGTGAGTGTAATCCCGGGCGGTCCCTCCGAAAAGGTGGGCATTCTGGCCGGCGACCGCATCGTCGCCATCAACGACTCGGCCTTCGTGGGCGAAGGCATCAGCAACGAGAGCGTGATAAAAAATCTGAAAGGTCCCAAAGACTCGGTAGTCAAACTCACCATCGTGCGCAAGACGGCCAAGAAGCCCCTCACCTACGAGGTAACCCGGGGCGACATTCCCGTGAACAGCATCGACGTCGCCTTCATGCTCGACGACCAGGCTGGCTACATCAAGGTAAGCAAATTCGGACGCACCACCTACGACGAGTTCATCAATGCCCTCTCCAAGCTGAACAACGAGGGAGCCCGGAGCTTTATCATCGACCTGCGCGGCAACAGCGGTGGTCTGATGGATATTCCCATCAACATGGCCAACGAACTGCTCCCGGCCAACCGGCTGATTGTCTATGCCGAAGGCCGGGCCTTCGAGCGTGAGGATGCCGTCTCGAACGGGACCGGCACCTTCCAGGATGCACCGCTTATCGTCCTCACCGACGAATGGTCGGCCTCGTCGAGCGAAATCTTTGCCGGGGCCATACAAGACAACGACCGAGGTCTGATTGTAGGCCGCCGTACCTTCGGCAAGGGGTTGGTACAACAGCAGATTCCCTTCCGCGACGGCTCGGCCATACGCCTTACGGTAGCCCGCTACTACACCCCTTCGGGCCGCTGCATCCAGAAACAGTACGAGCTGGGCAAGGCCGACGATTACAGCATGGATATTGTCAACCGCTATAAACACGGCGAGTTCTTCAACGCCGACAGCATCAAACAGAACAAAGAACTGGTATACCACACAGTCAACGGACGCGAGGTATACGGTGGAGGCGGCATCATGCCCGACATCTTCGTACCGCGCGATACGACCGGATACACCTCGTACTTCAACAACGTAATCAACGAGGGTACCCTCTACCAGTATGCCTTCGACTTCACCGACAAGAACCGCGACCGCCTGTCGAAAGCCAAAGACCTCGACGACCTGATGCCGATGATCGAGGGCAACAGTCTGCTGAACAGCTTCGTGCAATATGCGGCACAAAAAGGCATACGCCCGCGCCCCGTCTACATCAACATCTCGCGCCGACTCATCATCAACACCTTGCAGGCCTACATTGCCCGCAACATTCTGGGTGAAGAGGCTTTCTACAAACTGCTGCTGCGCGACGACGAGACGCTGCGCAAAGCCCAGGAGGTACTGGCCGACGAGCAGAACTACAACCGGCTGTTGAGCGGGACCTCGACCGCAAGCACGGGCACGAAATAGGAGCGACACGTCATGCACGACAAACACCAGCTCAGGCAAACAATCAAGCAGTTGAAGCGGGCCCTCACTCCTGCCGAGCGGGAGGAGCTCTCGCGACGCATCTGCGCGGCCATAGAGTCGCTGCCCGGCTTCGACCGGGTGAGCCGCCTCATGCTCTATCACGCTCTGCCCGACGAGGTAGACACTCGACCGCTGCTCTCGAGATGGAGCACGGCCAAACAGCTCTATCTGCCCATTGTCGCCGGCGACGACCTGGTGGTGGCCGCCTATGACGAAGGGGCCGTGAAGCAGGGAGCCTTCGGCATCTGGGAGCCGGCCGACGACACGGCCGTAGACCCCTCGCTGCTCGAGTGGATTGTCGTGCCGGGGGTAGCTTTTGACCGCCGTATGAACCGGTTGGGCCGCGGCAAAGGCTACTACGACCGTTTGCTGCGACAGACCCCGGCCCGAAAGATAGGCATCTGCTACGGACTGCAACTGGTCGACGAGATTCCAGCCGAGCCCCACGACATACAGATGGACCTGATTATTACCGAAAACGACATCATCTATAAAAATAACGAACCATGGCACTGATAAACGCCGAAAGTAAACTTTGCGACGTCATCCTGAACGAACCCTCGATTATCCCGGTCATCAACCGATTCGGGATTATCTTAGGTGTCGGCGACAAGAGCATACGCACCGTATGTGAAGAGAAAAACCTCGACTGCGAGTTTTTCGTGACGATTCTCAACACCTTCATCAACGAAGACTACTTCCCCGAGAACCGACTCAAATCGTTCTGTGCCACCCAGATCGTCGACTACCTCACCCTCACCAACAGCTACTACCAGCAATTCCAGATACCCAATATCGAGCGGCACTTCAACTCGCTCATCTCGCAAAGCGACAGCGACAACAACAACCTCGAGCTGATGAAGCAGTTTTTCGAGGAGCTGAAGAAAGAGCTGCTCTCGCGCATCGAGCGCGACCGCACCAGCTGGTTCCCCGCCATCAGGGCCGCGGCCGAGCAGCTGCAAGGCGAATATTATGGCGAGCACATACGCTACGACCACGACGAGCCCGACTCGCTCGAAGAGAAACTCGACGACCTCAAGAGCCTCTTCGTCATTCATCTGCGGGGCGAGTACGACCTCAACCTGTGCCACGGTGTTATCTTCGCCCTGTACAGCCTCGAGAAAGACATCAAGCAGCACAACCGCATACGCAACCGCATCCTGCGCCCCATTGCCGATGCCATGCTCAAAGCCTGCCACGATAAAGAATAACCCAAGAAACTGCTCATGCGTATCGCCGTCGTCACCCCGCATACCCTGCTGAACTTAGGTCTGAAGCATCTGTTCCAACGATACTTCGACGTGACCCCTGCACTCTACAACCGAGCAGAAGATTTCTTCGACGACACCCCCGAACAGTTCGACGCCTACCTGCTCTTCGCCGACACGGTATTGAAATACAGCGACTTCTTCCTACCCCGCAAGAGCCGCATCATGCTGCTCACGGCTCACGGCGACCAATCGGTCGAATCGTTTGCCCCCACACTCCCCATCGACGAAGAGAAGGAGAGCCTGCTCGAACGCCTCGAACGCTTTGTCGAACAGCTCGGCCGACAAGCCGAGAGTCTGCCCCAAGAGCTTTCGCCCCGCGAAACCGAGGTATTGAAACTGGTCGCCAAGGGATTTATGAACAAAGAGATTGCCGACCAGCTGAACATCAGCATCAACACCGTGCTCAGCCACCGCAAGAACCTCACGGCCAAACTGGGCATCAAAACCGTATCGGGGCTCAGTTTCTACGCCATGATGAACGGCTACATATCGGACATCGACAACAAATAACCGGCTTCCCCGCCCCCCTGTTCCGAATCAAATTTTATCGTTTTTCGATAAAAATATACTGTTTTTCTTGTTTTTCTCAAAAACATTTCTTTCCTTTGTCTTACCAATACAACACAGCTTATATGTTTTACGACAAGCAGACACAACGGAAAATACAATTACTCAACCTGTTAATTGCATTGCTCATACTCATCCCCATCGTACTCGACTTTTCCAAAGGGTTCACGATTGGGTTCAACTCCTCGTTCATCGGTTTTGAAAACGGGCTGGGAAAATCGTCGTTACAGATAAGCACCATCAAGCCCGACAACCTGCAACTGAGCGAGTTCGGTTCGATACCGGGCCTCACGCTATCGACCGGCGGGATCCTCTACATACCCGACTCGATGGTACCGCAAGGGCTGAGAATCTGTGCTGCAATCTTTACTCTGCTCTCACTGGCCTCGTTCATAGCCATGATTGTGATGCTGGTCAAGCTCATCCGTTCGGTAGCGGCCGACGGTTTGATGAACCACAAGAACATCAAGCGGCTGCGGCTCCTCTCCTACTACATGATTGCCTTCTACTTCATCAGCTATATCGACCTGTTCATTGCAACCGGATACTACCGTTCGCACCTCGACCTGGGCGGTTACACCCTTTGCTACCCCGAGATGAGCCCGGCAGTCACCATCCCCTTTATCTTGCTGCTGCTGGCCGAGATACTGAACATTGCCCACAAACAACGCGAAGAGTTGGACCTCACCATATAAATCATTGCCTATGCCGATTATTGTGAACCTTGATGTCATGATGGCGAAACGGAAAATTTCGCTCAACGAACTTTCGGGCAAGATAGATATTACTCCCGCCAACCTCTCGATTCTCAAGACAGGGAAGGCCAAAGCCATACGCTTCTCGACCCTCGAGGCCATCTGCAAGGAGTTGAACTGCCAGCCCGGCGACATACTCGAATATCAGGGAGATAACGAAGAGACAACAAAATAACACAAACACCAATATTTATCATTAAATCAAAACACAATGAATTTACGAATGGTAAAATCGGGATTAGTGCTTGCTTTCCTGGCCGTAGCCCAATGGGTATCGGCACAGCAAGCTCCTCAGATGGAAGCATTGCCCATCGATCCCAACGTGCGCTACGGTGTGCTTGACAACGGTCTCACCTACTATGTACGTCACAACGAAACACCCAAGAACCGTGCCGAGTTCCACATTGCCCAAAAGGTAGGCTCGATTCTCGAGAACGAAGACCAACGCGGTTTGGCCCACTTCCTCGAGCACATGGCCTTCAACGGTACCGAGCACTTCCCCGGGAAGACGATGCTCAACTACCTCGAGAACAACGGTATCAAATTCGGTGTCGACCTCAATGCTTATACCGGTTTCGACGAAACGGTATACCGCATCTCCAACGTCCCCACGCAGAATCAGAATCTGGTAGACTCGTGTCTGCTCGTGCTCTACGACTGGGCCTGCGCCATCTCGCTCAACGATAAGGATATCGACGAAGAGCGCGGCGTTATCCACGAAGAGTGGCGTACGCGTGCCGATGCCAACTGGCGTACCTGGGAGGCTACGGTGCCCGTCATGTTTGCAGGCAGCCAGTATGCCAACCGCATGCCTATCGGTACCATGGAGGTAGTGATGAACTTCCCCTACCAGGCTCTGCGCGACTACTACCACAAATGGTATCGCCCCGACCAACAGGGTATCATCGTAATCGGTGACTTCGACGCCGACAAGATGGAGGCTCAGATCAAAGAGCTCTTCGGCAAAATCAAAATGCCCGAAAACGCTGCCGAGCGCGTATACTATCCCGTGCCCGACAACAAAGAGCCCATCTTTGCCTTCCACAAGGACAAAGAGGCCGCCTACACTCGTGTAGACATCTACATGAAACACGACCCCATGCCTCGTGAAATGCGCGGTACCATCAACGGGGCCATCACCGACTACATGAACGGCGTGATTGGTATCATGTTCAACGACCGCATCACCGAGATTACCCAGAAACCCGATGCTCCCTTCATTGCCGGTGCCATCTTCGACGGCGACTTCTTCGTATCGAAGACCAAAAGCGCCTTCACCCTCATTGCCGTGGGTAAAGACAACGGTGCCATCGACGCCATCAAGGGTATCATCCGCGAGGCCGAGCGTATAGACCGCTTCGGGTTCACCGCTTCGGAGTACGACCGGGCACGCGCCACGATGCTCGCAAACTACGAGAACCTCTACAACGAACGTAACAACCGCAAGAACGTCGACTATGCCGAAGAGTATATCCGTCACTTCATCGACGGCGGCTACATCCCCGGCATCGAAATGGAGTATAACCTCATCAAGCAGATGTCGCCCGCTATCACGGTCGATATGGTGAACCAATATGTAAAATCGCTCATCAGCGAAGAGAACATGGTCATCTCGCTTACCGGTCCCGACAAAGAGGGTGTTACCTACCCCGACAAAGACCAGGTACTGGCTGCCATCAAAGAGGTAGAGGCCGAAGAGGTTGCCCCCTATGTCGACAAGGTATCGAACGAACCCCTCATCTCGAAAGAGCCCGCTGCCGGCAAAGTGACCAAGAGCGCTGCCGGTAAGAAATTCGGCACAACCGAGTGGACCCTCTCCAACGGTGCCAAAGTGGTGCTCAAACCCACCGACTTCAAGGGCGACGAAATCACCATGCTGGCTGTCAGCAAAGGTGGATATTCGCTCTACAACACCAACGATCCGGCTCTGGCCCGCGACCTGAAATCGCTCAACGAAATCGTTGAACTGGGTGGCCTCGGCCAATTCGGCAAGACCGACCTGATGAAAGTTCTGGCCGGCAAGAAGGTATCGTCGAGCTTCTCGATGGGCGGGGCTCAGGAATCGGTATTCGCTTCGTGTGCCACGAAAGACCTCGAGACGATGATGCAACTCGTATACCTCACCTTCACCGACCTGCACCGCGACGACGAGGCATTTGCCGCCTGGAAAGAGCAATCGAAAGCCGCTCTCGTCAACTATGCCAACACGCCGCAATACATCTTCAGCGATTCGCTCTCGGCTACCCTCTACGACCACAACCCCTTGCGCCGTCAGTTGAAAGCCGAAGACATCGACCAGATCAGCTACGACCGCATTCTCCAAATCGCCAAGGAGCGCCTGGCCAATGCCGCCGACTATACCTTCATCTTCGTAGGTAACTTCGACACCGACTCGCTCAAACCCTATGTAGAGAAATACATCGCTTCGCTCCCGGCCAGCAAGAGCCGCGACAAAGTGGGCAAACTGATCGGAACTCAAAAGGGTATCGTCACGAACCACTACAACCAACCGATGGAAACGGCCAAATCGACCGTCTATGCCATCTACTCGGGCGACGAGAAATACAACCTGCGCAACAACCTTATGCTCAGCATTCTCAACCAGGTAATGGACATTGTATATACCGAGACCATCCGTGAAGAAGAGGGTGGAACCTACGGCGTAGGTACCATGGCCAACTTCTCGTCAATCGACAACGAGTGGTTGTTCCTCTTCGGCTTCGACACCAACCCGCAAGACGAGAAACGTCTCACCGACCGCGCTCATGCCGAGTTGATGAAGGTTGTGAAAGAGGGTCCTCGCGAAAAAGATTTCACCAAGGTGAAAGAGTATATGCTCAAGAAACATGCTCAAAACCTGCGTGAGAACTCCTATTGGAGAGATGTGATTTCTGACTTCGAGTTGGGCTACGGCGACAACGAGAGCAACTACGAAGAGACCCTCAACAGCATCACCATCGACGACATGAAGGCCTTCACCAAGAAGATCTTCAACGGCAAAAACCTCATCGAGGTAATTATGACCGGCGTCGTAGAAGAGGAGGCTAAATAAAGACTCTACCGTACGGTAAGGCACATCCTTGCCGACGACACCCATAGCG